>JAYQWJ020000351.1:0-7983 GCA_035829175.2 Candidatus Albibeggiatoa psychrophila | reverse complement strand
GTGAAATTACATTGAAAATAATCTAAAAATTTCGTTAACTGCGGAACGTCGGTTGTAAGCAGTTGATTTTAAAGCTTGCAACATCTCTAATATATTACATCTTGCTGCATCAACACCCATCCTGTTTGTAAAATAGTCCAGAATATTGATAGATTATTTGCGGATCGTTGCTTGTTCAGGCAGCCAAGTGACAATTTCAGGGTAAACCACAATCAAGATAATTGCTGTCAATAACAATAGGAAAAATGGCAATGCCGCCCGAGCGAGATAAAAAATATTGTGTCCTGTTAATCCCTGCAACACAAACAAATTAAATCCAACAGGTGGCGTAATCTGCGACATTTCAACCACAATAACCACATAAACCCCAAACCATAACAAATCAATTCCCGCTTGCTGCACCATTGGCAGAATCACCGAGGTAGTCAATACCACAATCGAAATCCCATCTAAGAAAAAGCCCAGCACAATAAAAAACAAGGTTAGAACAAAAATCAGTGCGTAATAACTTAAACTTAAACTATCAATCCATTCTGCTAGCATAATCGGAATTCGGGTAAAGCCCATCATCACCGTTAAAAATGCAGCCCCGACCAAGATAAATCCAATCATACAAGAGGTTTTAGTCGCGCCCATTAAGCTATCTGAAAAGGTTTTCCAACTGAGTGAACCTGACAGTAATGACAATAATAATGCACCAACAACACCTAATGCGGCGGCTTCGGTTGGGGTTGCAAAGCCGTTATATAAAGAACCTAATACGCCTATAATCAATAACATGACAGGAATTAAATTGCCTGATAATTTTAGTTTTTCTATAAACGGTAAATATCGGCTGTCTTCTTTTGGTACGTCGTTAGGGTAAAGTAAGGCGTGGACGATGATGTAACCCATAAACAAGGTAACGAGTAATGCGCCGGGCACAACGCCTGCGATAAATAAACGTGCAATTGATACTTCGGCAGAAATTCCGTAGACAATGAAGATAATTGAAGGCGGGATTAAAAAGCCTAAAGTTGCTGAACCAGCCAAACTACCAACGCTCAAGCTTTCGTTATAACCTCGGCTGCGTAATTCAGGCAATGACATTTTACCAATCGTCGCGGCGGTGGCGGCTGATGAACCTGAAACGGCTGCAAAGACCGCTGAACCCACAATATTGACATGGATTAAACGCCCCGGTAAATACGCTAACCAAGGTGATAAGCCTTTAAATAAATCTTGGGATAAACGAGTGCGGAATAAAATCTCACCCATCCAAATAAATAAAGGTAATGCGGTTAAGGTCCATGATGCACTTGTGCCCCACGATGTTGTCGCCATGATTGAACCCACGGAGACACTGGTAAAAAGTGAAAGTCCTAAAATGCCGACACTGAGCAAAGCAATAGCGACCCAAATACCTGAAAGTAATAAAGTAAATAAAAAAACAATCAATATTAAAGAGGACAGTAATGGGTCCATGCGTCATTAATCCTTTAGTCAATCCGAATTGTGTGAAATGAGTTGCTGTTGCGCATCATTGTAGGTTTTTAAGATTTTTTTACCTAATTCACCCGCTTTTTGCTCCCATTCCTGCGCCATTATCTGCCGAATATGGGTTAACTCATCGTTGAGTTTTTGGCTTGGCTTCATCACTTGAATGCCATGATCCATTAAAACTTTTGTTTTCTCAGCCGTTTCTTTTTCACTCATTATCCAACCACGTTGTTCTGCTTGTTGTGCCGCTTGTAATAAACTGGCTTGCATCTTCGCTGATAAAGCGTCAAAAGCCTTTTTATTCACAAACACCATATTTTTAGGAATCCATGCTTGGAAATCATAATAGTGAGTCACGTAATCCCATGATTGGCTGCTCACGCCTGTTGACGGTGAAGTCATCATTGCATCAATCACGCCTGTACTAAAAGCTTGCGCAATTTCAGGTGTTTCAACCGTCGTCGGAATCCCACCCATCAACTGCACCAATCGAGACAACATTGCATTGTAAGCGCGAATTTTTAAGCCCTTAATATCTTCTAAATCATTGATTTCACGTTTAATATATAAGCCTTGTGGCGGCCATGGCACAGCAAATAGTAATTTTAAACCTTGAGCGGCTAATACTTTTTCAATTTCTTGCCGCGAAATCTGCCATAATTGTTGGGCTTGCTCGTAATTAGTGGCTAATAAAGGTAAAACATCCATTTGGAATAACGGATTTTCATTACCCAATAAAGAAATGAGGACTTCACCAATTGGCACTTGTGCACTGCGTACTGCGCGTTTAATTTCAGGATGTTTAAATACGGACGCACCTGAATGTACATGAATGATAAATTTACCTTCAGTTAAGGCTTCAACATCTTCAGCAAAATGCAAAATATTTTTGGTATGAAATACGCCTTCAGAATAAGGTGTTGGCATGTGCCATTCAATGGTATCAGACTGCTGGGTACAGCCTGCAAATAGTAGTAAAAAGCTGAGGAACAACTTTCTCATGTCTCCACCTTATCGGGTCATTAAACTGCCGCTAAAACATGCAAGGTATACACCGACTCTAATGTTGAGAATCTTGGTAGGTTAAGGCTTTGCCTTGCAGTGCATGGATAAGTTCTTCAATAAATGCTAAACACAATATAGTCATACCAATCGCTAAGCTACTTTGGGGAATCCACAGTGGCATAGGAATATGACCTTGAGATAGCTCACCATATTGATACGTTTGCCAAACCATCAAGGTTAAATAGTAAGCAAAATAACCTGTTAACGAGCTTGCAACAGCTAAAGTGAATATTTCAAGTAAACGTGAATAAGCCTTGGGAAGGTGATTAATAATCATGGTGACACGAATGTGACCGCCTTCACGTAAAGTATAAGCCAAAGCTAAAAACGTTGAACCCGCCATGCAATAACCTGCAATTTCATTGGCATCAGGCACAATTTGTCCAATAAAACGCGCTACAATTTGAGCAATAATCAGTAATGCAATGCAGATTAATAAAATGCCCGCCATCACACCACTTAGTTTATAAAGCCAATCTAATCTCATTCGCTTCTCCTTAATCTTTAAACTGATGGATTCAACAATATCAGCTTGAAAATTACACTGTCTTTACATACCGTCAAAAACAGGCGTAGGTTCAATAATGCTATTTTTTGCGTCATTGGCATATATTTGAATTCCAATGTACTTATTTTAATAACAAAGAAAGTATGTAATATTTTTATTTCATCTCATCTAACACTATTGTACCTTTTTTACCTGCAACGGCTTCCCATTCTGCTGCCATTTGAATCCGAATTTCATTTAAACTGTTTTGAAACGCAACTGTAGGCTTTAACACCAACATGCCATTCTTAGACAATGTGCGGGTTTTCTCAGCGGTTTCTTTTTCACTCATTTCCCAACCACGTTCCTCTGCATGACGTGCCGCAGATAATAAGGCATTTTGTATATCAGGGCTTAATCTATCAAATGCACGTTTATTTACAAATACCATGTTTTTTGGAATCCACGCCTGAATATCATAATAATACGAAACAAAATCCCAACACTGACTACTCACACCCGTTGATGGCGATGTAATCATTGCATTAATTAAACCTGTGCCAAAGGCTTGAGGAATTTCTGGAGACTGCACTGTTGAAGGATTACCGCCTAATAATTCAACTAAACGTGATAATAGGGCATTGTAAACCCGAATTTTTGCTCCTTTCATATCGTCAATCACTTCAATCGGCTTTCTTGTATACAAACCCTGTGGCGGCCAAGGTACAGCAAAGAGTAATTTTAAACCTTGTTTATCTAGCAACGCTTCAATTTCTGGGCGCGAAATCTGCCATAACTTACGGGCTTGAGTATAACTGGTTGCCAACAAAGGTAATGAGTCCACTTGAAACAAGGGGTCTTCATTGCCAAGCAAGGAAATTAAAACTTCACCAATAGGTACTTGCCCACTACGAACCGCGCGTTTAATCTCTGGATGCTTATATAACGATGCACCAGAATGTACTTGAATTTGTAATTTTTCTTGGGTTAACTGTTTTACTTCCGCCGCAAATTGATGAATATTTTGGGTGTGGAAAACCGCATCGGTATAGGGTGTTGGCATATCCCAAGTGATGGTTGATAAACTGGCTTGATCGTCTGATTCCGAGCCGCCACAGCTCACGAGAAAAGATGCTATCCATACTAATATAAAAAGCTTAATTAATTTCACTCTCGCTCTCCCAATTTGGAGCTTTAACTTTTACCACGCAATCCAAAGAAATTTTCGATTCTATCTAGCAGCTTTTTATATGCCGCTTCTTCTTCAACATTGTCATTATGTTCAGTGTGCATTTGTGATTGTGTCATCATTTGACGTTGTGTCAAGACTTTAGTCACCAATGCCCTGACATCTGGCTCATTTTCAAGTAATGGCTTAATGTCTTCTTTGGTAATTTCAAATAGATAAGTCCCTGTTAAAGCAATAATGGTGGCGGCACGGTCTTCCCCAGTGAGCAATGCCATCTCGCCGAAGAATTCGCCCGCACCTAAACGCGCCACCTCTATTGATTCACCCTCTGGGGATTGAACTCGAACCCCTACTACACCTTCTACAATAATAAACAATGAATTACCCGCATCACCTTGACGAACGATAATATCTCCTTCGCTAAAGCGATGTTTGTGCATACAGTCACTAAGATAATTTTTTGCCTTATCCGAGAACGGTCTAAAAAGTGTGACCTCTTGAAGTAGTGTAATAGGCTTCGTCGCCGCCTCCTCCCCCCTCTCTTTTACCCCTTTAAATAAATGTATTTCCTGTCGCTGGATGGCAGGCGCGATACCCGCTCGATTCAGGTGAATCCATATTCGCAACCATACCGCCTCTTCATGCAGTAGTCGCCAAGCATAATCACGTACAACAAAATAGACTAAGTAATCAGCAGCCCAATCACTTAATCCACGGAAAATAATAAAGGGTTCAGGGGTTTTTAATACGACCTCAGTTGATAAAACCGCATCACGAATAATTTTGCGTACTCGTTCTGGGTGGTGGGAAGGATGAACATGTACGATAAAGCGCAACCAAAAAGTATCATCAGGATAGTCATAGTTATGAATTGTGGATTCTGCCGCCATACTGTTTGGAATGCTCAGAATACAACCCATACGAGTGATAATCCGTGTGGTTCGCCACGTAATATCGACTACTTTACCTTCTTCAAATGTGCCGATTTGCACCCAATCACCAACTCGAAACGGATGTTCAATATTAATCGCCATGCCTGAGAAGATATTGGAAATATTAATCTGAATTGCTAAACCGATAATCATCGCAATCACGCCAGACGTTGCAAGAAGACTGGTTAATTTCTGGTCATAAACAAATGCTACAATTGCTAAGGCGGTGAGCATATAGATTGAAAACGAGACAAACCGTCGTCCAATCCGTGGAATTGCACGCCCAGTTCGTTCTTCTACAGGTGTCCATAAGAAGCGTTCTACCGCTAAATGCAGCAAAATTGCAGGAATAATCCACCACAGTATGTCATAGATTTTAATCAGCATCGTAAGGTCACGGAAAATATTCTCTTCAACCACCCAACTGAGCAATACAACTTCACTCGACATAAGTAGTAGAAATGAGAATAGGGCTTGAAATATCCAAATCGTTTTGGAGAAATATTTAAACGCGGTACGTCGAAAACCCAGCAATAAAATCACAATACTGCTGAGCAGCAAAACATTATCCGCAGTGCCACGAGAAATTGAACGACGCAAAGTGAAGGTGTTATTGACAATTTGCACCCCCATATTAAACTGGGAAAATTCAATTGCACCACCGACAATATTTAAATATTGCAAACTACCTAACGCATTCTCTTTAATCGTTTTTTGGAAAAACCATAAGCGATTTAAAGACCAATCTAATGAGGTGCTAAATACTTTAGATTGACGTAATTTATTCAGAGATTCTTCTTCATCACCCATGCCCACATAATCCGTCACATAAATTAAATTATTGCGGGTTAAATCACGGTGGCGAAAGCTGACACCCAGCACATGTTCACGTAAGGCGTAAGGTCGTTGTAAAAAGTCGATTTTGAAGGGTTCTTTAATTCGGTAAAGGCGATGCTGCATATCACCAATTTTTTCAATATTAATCGGACGATAAAAACGGTAAGTCATCTGCTGGTCATTTTCTTTTTCATTACTAAAAACGGGCAATTTGACATCGTCTTCATCCATATCCGCTAAGCTTAATAAATGAATCGAATTCACCGCATTTACAAAATCAAGTTCTTCAGGATGAATGTCTTCACCACGATAGCGCAACCACACATAAAAATCGAGTTTAGCTTCTCTGCTTTTTAAGTTTAAGTCATGGATTTCATTGATTTTAACGCCAACATAAACCACATTGGTTTTATATAAATATTTATTATCAATCGTTAGAATATGCCCTTCTCGCACCGCTTTTTCCAAATCCACAATTTCATTTGGGTTACGCACATCTTGCAATTGTACTAAGGCAGATACAATACGATTATTTTTGTAAGTGCCGACAGCAACAGGCTTTTGTGCATCACCAAATTCATCAAAATAGTTAAATCCTGTTGTGCCTTCAATTGCCTGCCCAGAATTGTCCATATTTTCTAAGAAAGAACGAATTTTACGTCTATCATCACGCAAGGTATCAGGTCTGCCAGAAGCATTGGTTTGCTCAATTGCCGCCATAATAACCATTGCAGCATCATAGGCAAAAGGCACCCGTAAATTAGCTTCTTCTCCAAATTCGGTTTTATAAGTCTCTTTAAATTCTTGGGCTTTTTCATTCGCCGTGTCATAAATCAAAGGGGTTGTGATATAAATACCATCAGTGTAGTAGCCGGGATTTTTCTTCTCTTCAGGCATATCTCTGAACGTATTTAGAAAAGTTTTGGAATCAAATGCGGCGGGCACAATAATAGGAAATTTAAGATTCGCATCTTTAAGACGGGAAACCAGTTTTGCACCATTGCCAGCGAATGTGGCTAAAAAGATAAATCCAACTTCTTGTTCAGTTTTGGTTTTTAACTCATTGACAATTGCATCTAAACGTTCATTTAAGTCAGGTGCACCCATTGTGAATTCATAAGTATAAGGTACGCTGCCACCCAAATCGACCAAGGTTTTTTCTAGTACACGGGCTAAATCTTTACCGTAAGTATTATCGTGATGAATAACGCTAACAACATTTTGTTTTAATACTTTTCTCAGATAGTTAGCAATGTAACGTCCTTGCAAATCATCATTGAAAATAGTCCGAAAATACCATTCGTTTTCATCAGTGACTTTGACGTTAGTAGAACCCGGTGTAATAGCAGGAATACCATGTTGTTTGTAGATTTTACCCGCAGCAATAGAACAAGAACTATAATAGTGACCCACAACCGCAACGGCTTTCCCCGCTTCTACAATTTCTCTGGCCGCTTTTTCCGCTAATTTAGAATTATTCTGGTCGTCATAGACATCAAGCACGATATGCTTGCCATTGACCCCGCCTTCTTCTCTTTCATTAAGTTGCTTAACATAAAGCTCGACACCCTGCTTTAGAGCCAAACCTTCGTCCGCGTCCGAACCCGTAAGAGGACCTACAAATGCAATATGTATTTCTTCATCAGGTGCTAGCACTTTTTCGCTATTTTTATAGCCAAACCACAGCAGAATGGATAAAAACAGTATACCTAGCAGTAATGGTCTTAGTGATTCAATATTCATGTTCTCGTGTAGCCCAGCCTGCGTGCAGACTAGCTATAGGGAAGCAAGTTATACCAACGGCACATTATCGTCGTTATTATGTCGTACTTTAACGCACGTATTGTAGCTTATATTAACGCGGTTTGTGTGATAAAAAAACTATCATTTGTTGCAAACTAGTTAGTTGAGGTTATTATAAATTGATTGTCAGAAAATCACAAAATATCTTGTAAAATTAAGCGTGAATATTTAAGAACAGAAGCAATAGATGG
>JAYQWJ020000350.1:0-5287 GCA_035829175.2 Candidatus Albibeggiatoa psychrophila | reverse complement strand
TTCAACTTGACGGCGTTTATATACTTCTTCTTTAAGTTGTAAATTGGCTTCAGTTTGTGTATCCGCTTGATTAATAAGTTCTTGATTTTTATTTTCTAAGGCTTTGGTTTTGAGTTCAATTTCTTTTTGTAATTGCTGTTGATAACCTTGATGTAAGCCTTCTTTTTCTTTGCGTGCTGAAATATCTCTCACCACTGCAATAAAACATTTTCCGTAAGATTCCAATTCAATATTTTGAAGAACAATTTCAACAGGAAACGTAGAACCATCTTTACGCTTATGTAATGCCTCAGCCTTAGCCACATTCAGCTCACCTGACAGCAATGGTATCAATAAGTCTTTTTCAATGACCTCAAAGTCCGATGTACAGTCTATATCTAAGGGGGTTTTGCCTAATAATTCATCTTTATCAGAGTCATAAGCTAATTGCCGATATGCGCCTTTACTGACAAAGAAAAACTCCAGCGTCTTGGGATGTAAGGCATAAAAACCATCTAAGCTTAAATCCATAAATGCTTTATATTGCTTAAATTCATTCACTTTAAATTTGAGTTGTTTCTCAATTTCTCTACTTTCTGCTCGTGCGAGATATAAAATATAAAAACTACCGAATACCAATAGTGAATACCCTGATAATTCAATGAGTAAGTGCAAATGATGTTCGCTGTGCCAAATAAAATTTTCCAGAAACCAGTAGAAAATAATAATAAGGATGTAAATAGATAGATAGATTGAAAATTTATGCTTTTTCATCAGGTAGCTGCTCTATAAATGGTTCAATAAGCTGGCATACAGCATCTGCATCAAAATCTTCACTGAGTAGAATAATTTGCTCAGCAAGTGGACTTAAACCAGTCTCTTGTTTTAGCTTTTCGGCTTCTGAAATTAAACCCATAATATCGCCCTTTCTTCCTAAATCATAAATGATATTGGCTTGCTGTGGAGCTAATGGATAATCTTGTTTAGTATTGATAATAACTTCTTCGGATGTTGTTGCATCCTGTTGGCTATATTGCCAGTCAATTTTTAATATTTTCTGTAATTGACTCAATAATTCTTCAATATGAATCGGTTTTGCTATCAACGCATTATAATCCAAACTACTACGGGGGTGTTTGTACATATCTTCTGCGGTTATAATCAAAGGTGTTTCTGTTAAAGCCAGTTGTTTTATTTCAGAGTCTTGTGTTAATAACGATTGATCTATGATAAATAAGTCTGGTTTTATATTTTGAAGCTGTGGCAATACTTCTTTATAGTGGCTAAATGCGTAAACTTTAAATGATAACGCGCTGAGAATTTCAACCAATGTCTGACGGCTTTCCCATTCATCATCGACAATAAAAATGTTAAAAGGACAGCCACGATAACCTGTAATGGTTTTAGCCGCATCAAACTGGCAATGAATATGTTGAGGGGTGTCAATTTCTTGTAACACCAAGTCAATGGTAAAACGGCTACCCTGACCAAGCTGGCTTTCGATTTTAAACTCCCCATTCATCAATTTTACTATCTTATTTGTAATCGTCAAACCAAGCCCCGCGCCTTCAACTTCAAAACCACGCGCATCTAATTGCTTAAACGGGTTTAACACTTGGTCAATATTTTGTTGTGAAATACCCACTCCCGTATCTTGTGTGGTAAAGCGGATTTTATCTTCAAAGCGATAGACTTCTAAACGAATCTCACCTTGAGCTGTTGACTTTAGGGCATTATTTAAAATATTAATCAATGCTTGACGCAAACGAGTTTCATCAGTCACAACCATTTGCGGTAAATCTTGGCTAGGATGAAAAATAAACTGCAAGCCTTTTTGTTGTACCCGTAAGCAAAATAAATCGACAATATTGTGCAGTAATTTTATTAAAAGAAACTCTGTGTGATATAGCTCTAATTTGTCAGTATCAATCTTTGATAAATCCAAAATATCATTAATCATGGTCAGTAAATACTCACCACTATGATGAATAATATCAACACCTTCTTGTTGGCGTTTGGATAAATTACTGTCTAATTTTAAGATTTGGGTATAGCCTAAAATCCCATTCAGCGGGGTACGCAATTCATGGCTCATATTAGATAAAAACACAGTTTTGGTTTGATTCGCGCGTTCGGCTTTATTTTTTGCAGTTTGTAACGCATGTTCAGCTTGTTTGCGATCAGTAATATCACGAGCAATGGCGATGTAATGACTCTCATAAGCATTTAACTGTACATATTGAATTAGCATTTCAACAGGAAATATAGAACCATCTTGAGACAACATTATTGTTTCATACAGATGGGTTTGATTCTCGCTATGTGCCAAAGCACCAAATAACCGCTTGATTTCAGAATATTTTTCGATGGGTAACAAATCATAAGGAGTCATGTGCAACAATGCTTTTATGTCATAACCTGAGCTGGTGGCAGCGGCTTGATTGACATAAATAAAATTTTGGGTATTGGCTTCAAGGACAAATATCATATCCGCGCTAATGTCGAAAATAGTTTTAAATTCCTGCATTTGGCTTACTTGCTGCTCTAACAATTGTGCCATGTGATTGAAGGTGCGGGAAAGATGTCCTATTTCGTCATTGGATAGAATTGGTGCTCGAACTGAGAAATCACCTTGTCCTAGTTGTTCTGCACATTTTTCTAACGATAGAATCGGTGCAATCAGTTTTCGAGAAAAACCAATGATGCCCGCCGTGGCAATGATAAGTAGAATTGAACCCACAGTGATGGCTTGATTACGCAAATTGGTGATGGAAGCAAAGGCATTTTCAATGGGTAGATGGGTGATTAAAGTCCAGTTATTGCCTTTAAAATCTAAATAGCCTTCTTGATGGGCATAAGTATAAAAATGATCAGATAAATGATCTACATTATTTAAGTCAATATTCTTTTTTAAAATATCTTGTGGATGGTGGTTTGAATAAAGGATAAGACCATCAATATTTACTAAATCTATATCAATATTGGTTTTTTCAGTCATATTATCTTTAAAGTTTAATTGACCTAATACTTGATATATCATATCCGTATTCATTTCTGCCACCAGTGCGCCGCGAATATTCCCTTCATGATCCAATATTGGCGCGGCAAATATCATCACTGAAGCATGTTTTGTAGCACGTATATCTTCAGCAATACTGGGCTGTTTCTGTTCATAAATGCGAGTGTTCCAAATTGAATCAGGTGCAGTTTGTCCTATATTAAGACTTGATGTATCTGCAATTTTGCGGCGATTGTGGTCATAAATTGAAATAGCAAGGTAAAACTTATAAGTATTCCGATAATGTAGCAGTCTCAAAGTGAGTAAATCAGAGTCATTCCCATCTGCAATATTGCTAATAATATATGGGTCTTTAGCCATTGTAATCACATCTGCCGACCGCTCGAATAACAATCTATCTATTTTATCAATGCCATATACTGCTCGGGCTTGTAGATGGGCTTTAATTTCTAGTTCTGTTGTATGTGTGGCAGCGTTATATAAAAATATGCTCAGCAATGAGCCAATGCCTAGTAAAGAAACTAAAAATAGTAATAATATTTTGTTTGAAAACGTCATAGGAGTTCGTTTCTGATGGACAATTGATTAAGTGTGTGCAATTAATTGATAATTTTATTATAGATAGACTCTTGTTTAAATCAAAAAATTCTTAAGTCCAATCTTTAGGCACTAAGTATTTTTCGTATAATTCAGCTTCGGGCGAGTTTGGTTCAGGTTGCCAGTTATATCGCCATTTTACTAATGGAGGCAATGACATTAATATCGATTCAGTGCGTCCACCGCTTTGTAAGCCAAATAATGTGCCTCGATCATAGAGCAAATTGAATTCAACATAGCGTCCACGTCGATAGAGTTGAAATTGGCGTTCACGTTCAGCAAAATCAATATTTTTACGCTTTTCAACAATCGGCAAATAGGCTGCCAAATAGCCGTTACCAATGGCTTGCATAAAGCTAAAACTCTGCTCAAAACCCCATTGATTTAAATCATCAAAAAATAGACCGCCCACACCACGCGGTTCATTCCGATGTTTTAAAAAGAAATATTCATCACACCATGCTTTGAAACGTGGATGCACGTCATCACCATAAGGTTGACAGATATTTTTTGCCGCTTGATGCCAATCTCGTACATCTTGTTCAAACGGATAATAGGGCGTGAGGTCGAAGCCACCGCCAAACCACCATATAGGGTCATGATTGGGTTTTTGGGCGATAAAAAAGCGGACATTGGCGTGGGAAGTTGGCACGTAAGGATTAAGTGGATGAATGACGAGTGATACGCCCATGGCTTGAAATTCACAGCCTGCCAATTCTGGACGTTGCGCAGTCGCTGAGACAGGCATTTCTTTACCATAGACATGGGAGAAATTAATGCCCGCTTGTTCAAACACTTGTCCTTCGGTTAGGATGCGAGAGCGTCCACCGCCACCTGATTCACGTTCCCATTGTTCTTGAATAAAGTCTTGTTGTGGTTCAATTTTTTCAACAGCAGCGCAAATTTTATCTTGTAAATCGAGCAAATAATTTTTAACGGCTGGAATATCAATTTTGGGCATGATAACGCTATTTTAAGGGCTGATAAGTGATGCTAAATCATAGCACGTTCATCTTTGAAATAGACCCATTGTCCTTTGAATTGTACATTTTATCTGTTCTGTTCAAAAAAGAGTTTGTCGCAGTATTTTCTAGGATTTGTTTGAGTTGTTATTCATAGCAAAAAACTTGGGTTATAATCGTTTTAGTCAATAACGCCGTGGTTTGTCATTATGATTTCAGCAGATTTATGGGACTCACTTGGTAATTTAGTCTGAATCTATTCATATTCAAAAAAACCAAAAATCTTAATCACATTGTTTAGAACAATATCAAATAGTTTCTTGGAGATAATTATGTTAAAAGCGTTTCGTACAATCAGTGTTTTGGAAGGTTTATCGTATTTGATCATTTTGAGCGTCACATTCAGCTTAATCAGTCGTGACTATGTATCTCCACTGGGAATGCTACACGGTGTTTTATTTGTTTTTTATCTGGTGCTTTCTCTGCTAGTTTCAAATAAAAAAGGCTGGTCTATTTTGGTCTGGGGCTTGTTATTTTTAGCATCTCTGATTCCATTTGCCTTCATTCTGGTAGAAATGTATTTAAGAAAGATAAAAGAAGATGATGTGCAACAGTTATAATCTGTTGATGTTTCTATAGATTAATGATTTCTTCAATCAACTAGAAAATGATTAAATCTACCTAACGTCTTTGTTATATCATCTTGATAAGCTTGCTCAATTTGTTGTTT
>JAYQWJ020000349.1:0-8595 GCA_035829175.2 Candidatus Albibeggiatoa psychrophila | reverse complement strand
AAGTTTTGCAGCGCAATAATCTTATCTTTCTACAAGCTTTACTCAATAGCATTCCTAATCCTATTTTTTATAAAGATTTAAACGGCTGCTACTTAGGCTGTAATCATGCTTATGAACAATATTTGGGTGTGAGAAAACAGCAATTAATTGGTTGTACTCCAAGTGAATTTTTGCCTGCTGATATTGCACTGCAAGAAATAAAAATGGATGCTGAAATATTCCGTAATGTAACAGCCAAAGTTTATGAGACTTCACTACCTTTTGCTGATGGGCAGATTCATCAAGTGATTTGTCATAAAACTGTATTTCACAACGCCGATGATAGTCTGGCGGGTATGGTTGGGATTATGGTTGATATTAGTGAGCGTAAAGATGCTGAAGCGCGTTTAAAAATCAGTGAAAAACGTTTTAGACAATTATTTGAATATGCACCAATTGGAATTGTACTGATAGATAACAAAGGACATTTTGTACAAACCAATACCACGTTTCAACGTATTTGCGGATATTCTTCCGAAGAAATAAAACACTTAACTTGTCAGAACATCAGCTGTGAAAAAGAATATGAATATACCAAACAACAATTATTGGACTTACAAACAGGTGAATTGCAATCCATTAGTGCTGAAAAGCGTTTAGTTCACAAAGAAGGGCATTCCATTTGGTGTAATATTGCGGCTGTTCCTGTTCATGATGAGCAAGAGACTTTCCAATATGTGATTGCAAGTATTGAAGATATTACCGCTCGCCGTCAAGCTGAAGCGGCTTTGCGTAAGAGTGAAGAACGTTTTGAATTAGCCATGAAAGGGGCAAATGATGGCTTGTGGGATTGGTTGGTTGACGAAGGTCAGTTGTTTTTAACCACTCGCTGGAAAGAGATGCTGGGCTATAAAAATGATGAGTTAAATAACTCGATTGAGCAATGGTATGCCTTGATACATCCCCATGATAAAGATGAAATGTTAGCCAATATGCAAGCGTATTTGAATAAATCTCAAGCTTCGTATGAGCACACTTATCGGATGCAACATAAGAATGGGAGTTATGTGTGGGTTTTAGACCGTGGGATTGCGGTTTGGGATGAGATAACAGGACAGCCGTATCGTATGGTCGGTACGCACATGGATTTGACTGAACAGAAACAAGCTGAAAAAGCCTTAATTGAAGCGAAAAACACTGCTGAAGTCGCAAACCGTTCTAAAACCCGTTTTATGGCGAATATGAGTCATGAATTGCGTACCCCGTTGAATGCGATTATTGGCTATAGCGAGATATTGCAAGAAGATTTAGAAGCAGAAGGCATGGAAGAATTGTTGCCAGATTTGGGTTACATTCAGAAAGCAGGTGAGAATTTACTAGGCATTATCGGTGATATTCTGGATATTTCTAAAATTGAATCAGGTTATATGCAAGTAACTTATGAACATTTTGAGCTTGCTCCTGTGATTCGACATGTTTTAGATACGGTACATTCAATCATCTCTGAAAACGGTAATATTCTACATACGCAGATTCAAGCTGATTTAGGGGAAATATATTCTTGTAAAATGGGTTTAAAACAATGCTTGATGAATTTATTGACCAATGCTGATAAGTTTACTGGGCAAGGCAATATTTGGTTTGATATATCGACAATTTTAGTTGATTCAAATACTTGGATTCAGTTTCAAATTCGTGATACAGGAATTGGAATTAAAGCTGAACAAATCGAACACTTATTTAAACCATTCACTCAAGAAGATGACTCAAGTACGCGCAAATATGGTGGCACAGGTTTAGGTTTGAGTATCACCCAGTTTTATGCAAACCAAATGGGCGGCACAATTCATGTAAAAAGCAAAGTCGGTAACGGTTCTACATTTATACTTCGCATTCCTGCCACGGTATCTGAATTTATAGATAGTGAAAATTAAACATAAATTAAATTATTGATTTAAATAGTATTTTACCGAAAAAGTGTTTGTGCAAAAATCCAATTAATAGGCATATCAAAAAGCGTCCCATTAAATTCAATACCCGTGCTGACTAAAAACGGTAAATTGCATCGCTTTCCATTTTCAAGCTCTTTATAAGCGAGCTTATCCATGTTGAAAACGTCATTGCATATTTCCTGTGTTTGTTGCCAATGATTCTGTAATACCTCAGAAAGTTGGCTTAAGGCTGGTTTATTCCAAATTGATTGCCGTAACTGTTTCACATATTGAGGATATTCTTGGGTTTTATCTGTCGATTGATAAGTCTTGAAACTGCTAGCTAATTGTTGTTTTTTCTGATTCCATAAGATTTTCACTAATTCTGTATCCAATTCATTTGTATTCCACACAGCACCCATATCAAAAAACCATTGAATTGAAAGCCATTTACTTTTTTCTGCATCACCAAAGAGTTGCAATGTAAAACGACTTGAAACCCCATTATTATCTAAAAATCTGTTTTCAGAATAACCTCGTATTGCTTTGTCCTTTTTAAGTGCGAAAGAATTCAAAAAAGTGCTGTGTTGATTCGCTAATTGAAAATCAAAATTCCACTGAATATTGGCATTATAGTGTTTATTTCTTTGATAATTAAATATATTAGCTTGATTAATCGCTTTAATAGCAAACTCAAAACGGGCATTAATTTGCTCAGAACGTGAATCTTCATACGTTTTCAACCATTGTTGCTCAATTGCATAACTATATTGTCGTTTTTGTCCATCTAACATACCAACAAACATATTGAACAAACGCTGTTTAAGATTAATCTTCAAATGTTGTTTTTTAAGCTGAAAATTCAAGCTCATTTCCTCTTTAAATCGAGTATTACTATCGCTTCGTGCATAATTTTCATAAATAGGCTGATTTAAAGCAATTTTATACAGATAATTATCCGATTTAACATCTAAATCATATTGTTGAAACTTTGAATAAGTCTTAGAAGATTCTAAACGAGTGTCTGTCCGATTTAATATCAAATCTTGATAACGTTTTTTCAAATCATCCCGCAGCATTTTATAAGCATAATCCCCCCAACACAGTTGATTATGATATTCAGTTATTCCTTGTTTTTCAGTTGGTTTAAATTCAACACCTTTTAACATATTGATATATAGTATTTTTTCGGATGATTTTTGTCCTGTCTGTAAACGTGCGTTAAACTTTTCAATAATGCCGCGTTCTAATAATTTTTGTAGCGATTGATGTAATTCCTGCGTTCTAAATATTGAACTTGGAATTAAACGTGATCTAATAAAATTAGGATGGAATGGCGTATTTTTTTGAGCTTCGTCAATAAATTGAATATGAGTCAGTTGTTCTTCTGTTATCTGAATTTCAATAATCCCGTCATCAATATTTTGGTTGGGGATTCGCACCGTATTATGGGTGCTGTAAATTTGTCCTCTATTATTTTTATCAAATTCAGATAGTTGCGCATTGTAATGCTTGTCATACATCGCTTGAATTTTATCTTGAATCATCATCAAATCATAACGTGATGTCTGCTCAGGTTTGCCAATAATATCGATTATTTCTTTTAAAAAATGGGTTTTTCCTACAGGTATAATCTTTTTAATATCAAACTTATGCTTTAAATTCTGAGCATATAAATTGTAATTTTTAGCGGGATTTTGCACTTGATTGTTATTTTCTGCTGTTTTATCTATTTTAGGGACAGGCATATTAATAGCAAAAGGATGTGAGGTGAGAAATTCTTGTTCAAGGATAAATAGTTTATTTTGTTCTTGTTTTGAACAGGCTCTAAATGATATAGATTTAGGATTTTCAAAACTTAAAGTTTGCGGTATAAATTGTTGGGCAAAACCCGTTTCAAGCTCTTCAATTCTTACTGTTCCATCAATACCAAGTTCAGAAGAAGCATCGATTTTACTGGCCACAGATTTTAATAAGCGTTTGGTTTTTATGTGAATATTTCCGCCACGTCCTTTGTAAGCTTTTGCATTAATATTGCTCTCATCATCTAATATAATTGTCTCAGCAGCTTCCATGTCCTTATTAATATCAATGTTTCCGCCTGAATATTGTTCAAGACCTGAGGTGCTTGCTGTCATTTCACTATTGTTAGATAAATTAAGTTGTTGTTTTAATTTTATTTTTATATTCCCGCCACCCGTTTTTTCTGAAGAGGCAGTGATACAGCTTTGTTTTTGTAATTTAATGTCATCAAACACTAAACTAATATTACCTGCTTTTTGTTGATTACTGCTTTTAACCGTAATACGACTATTATTATCAATAACAAGATGTTTTCCTGTAATCTTGATATTCCCACCAACGCCAAACTCTTGAATTTGCTCAGATTTAATTTCTGATTCTATATGAAACGATAATTCATTTTCTTGATTTTTTGTTTTGACGAGTTTTTCTGTATAACTGTTTGCAATAATCGCAGAACCTTTTTTAATCAATAATTTATCTTTTAAAATCAATTCAATATTTCCACCATTACCCTCATTTAAGGCAGCACTAATAATCCGACTTGGGCAGGTTTTACCCGTAAGCGTAATATTTTTTGCACTAATAACAACATCGCCTCCTTTAACCTGATTAAGAGATGAGGTATCAATATATGCACCTTCAGATAGTTTTAAATCTTGAGCAATATCAATCTTAACATTACTGGCTTTTTGAGCAGATTCTTTAACAAATCCTAAAATACTGGCTTGAGGTCTGGACGAATCTGTATTTTTGACAGTAGTGTTGTTCATATTTAAGCCGCCACAGTCTTGTCTAATCCAAGCTAAGTTCTTATCAGTATTAAAAATATCCATATTTTGAGCTGTAATAGATAAGCTTCCGCCATTACCAGCTCCTTTATTTTGCAATCTAATGACAGAATCTTCTAATTTTAAAAATTGGGTTTTAAGCTCTAAATTGCCAATATTGCCTGAAGAACCTTTGACTGCAAACATATTCAATTGGGAATAATTTTCTAATTCAATACTTTGTTCTGTATCAATATCGACTGAACCACCATCACCGCTAGATATTCCTGAAAGGGCTGCCTGTATAGAGGCTCGATTACGCATAATGAGCTTTTTGGCTTCAATAATAATATTTCCACCTTGACCAGCACCATAAATATTGGTTGTAACAGAGCTAAACATTTGGTCAAAATTATAGTCATCGCTATTTTTTACCTTTTCTTTATGCTTATATGCCTCGAAAGTATATGAATCTAAAATGATTTTATTTCCTGCTTTAAGGTTAATATAACCCCCTTTTCCTGTAGAATTATCCATTGCATCAGTTGTAATACGACCCGCTCTTTTAAGTTCAAGATTATGATTTACTTCAATATTAATACCTTTTCCATCCAAAGCACATTTTGTATCAGAAAATATCCAACCATTATCTAATATAAGATTATTAGCCCGTAAAAAAGCTAAACCACCAGCTTGCCCTGTTAAATCAATATCTGCCTTAGATTCATATTTATTATCAATCAGTTCACATACGCCATTTCCCATCTTATACGTTGCTTTAGATTTGTCATGAAACCGCGCAATTTTTCTACTTATTTTAATATCTGCCAATTCATTAAAAAAATACTGATAGGGTTTATCAATTTTTACATATCCCGTACTGTTTGCTGCAATCATATAAATATCACCGTCAGGCAAAATAAAAGTGCTATCCAAAGTAGTGATTTCCCCACCTAATAAAGCGATATTTTTATTGGGTTTGAATTTTAGTTTACTATTTATAATTTCAATTGGTTGCGGTATTTTTTTAAACTCAAACTGGGCATTTTGAACAGAAAAGTGCTGTGCGGTAGAAAAATACAAGTTATTGGCAATATTAAATTGCGGTTTGAAGTCATCAAGAATAATCCCGTTAGAATTTAATAAATAAAGTTCAGCATCACCAATATTCCATTGCGCCAGTTCTTGCCATTGACCTTGTAGGCGGCTGGGCTGTTGTCCTGTAACTTTAATAATTATTTTTTTAAATTGATGATTATCAGGGATATTTAACGATTGCTTGAAAGGAATATTAAAATCACTTAGCTCACATAGAAAAACATCTTGCTTGAGCAATTCATCGTTTAAATCAGTTTTACAATTTTCAGAGCTTGCAATAGTGGGTTCATTTAATTTAGCATAACCCGTCGTATGTAATAGAAAAAAGGCTAGTAAAATGAGATTAATTAGTTTTGTGTGCATTATGGCTGTCTTCACGGCGTTTCCCTTTGTAATTCAAGCACAAAGTAGCTGTTCCTACCCAAATGAAGTAACGACAAATCAATTGGTTGAACCTGATGAGGCTCTTGAACACTATTATAGAGAACGAAATCGTGGTTTGCTATACGGACATGAGGAATCATTAAAAAAAGCCATCCAATATTTTCGTGGAAAGGATAAAAAAGACCGTGAAGAAGATGATAAAAAACAGGAATTTCAGTTGCTTAGTGCATTAGTTGATTATTACATTTTTGCTAAGAAATCTACAAGCGAGATAAGAAAGGTGCTTAGCGAAATTAAAGCATTGGCAGATAATGAAAATAATCCAATATGGCAAGCAACCGCACTCATGTTGTGGGCTAATGTTGAGTTGGGTTTAGCGCAAAATGATAGATTGTTTGACCCAATTGGGGTTTATCAGCAAGCATTGGTGTTGGCAGCACAAAAGGACATAAAATTAACATTACTCGAAGTTCAAATAGAAAACAATATATTACAAGCTAAATTCATATTAAATCGAAATAAGCAGGGTAAGTTACAAATGTCAAAGCTTGATTTTGATCGTCCATTGGAAAGAATCAAGACGCTTTGGAATTCAGGTTCTGCTGATAAAGTTGATATAGCACGACAAGCGGTTAAATTTGGTTTTTTAGCAATTAATCAACCTGATTTAGAAATACAGTTTTTAGGAGAAAAGGCTTTAAAACTTGTTAAAGATGAGATACTTAAAGGTAGTCTTGAAGAGTTATTTTATGCTTATGCCTATGGGTATTTAGGCGAATTTTATTTAAAACAAAAGAAATTAACGATAGCTCAAGAACATTTAGAAAACGCGATCTTTTATAACCGACAACAAGAGAACAGCGTTACTTTACTCTATTATTGGCATTGGCAATTAGCTAAGCTTTATTCTGAACAAGGCAATATTGAGGAAGCGATAAAACATTATAAAATAGCGGTTGAATACTTAAAGTCTGTCAGACGTGCTATTTTTAATACTTTACCTGTTTCTCAATTGAAATTATTGGCTAAAGATGATGATTTATTTAAAGATTATGCTGATTTGTTATTTAGAGAAGCAGAAAAATTAGAGACTGGTGAAGAGCAACAAACTTTGTTACTGACAGCACTCAATGCGATAGAGCAGTTAAAAGCAACCAAATTGCAAAATCACTTTGAAGATGAGTGTATTGCAGATTTAAACAAGGAGATAAACGCTCAAACATTGCCAAAAATATTATCTACAAATACGCTTGCATTTTATCCTATCATGTTTAAAAACCGCATTGTTTTGCTATTAGCCAGTGTTAACAAGCAAGATGAAAAAATGAATATTTATTTAAGTCAAACGGTTGTTTCAGAACAAAAAATTGTGGCGGAATTGAAAAAATTACAATCAAAAACTAATTTTAGCATAACAAATGTTGATAAGCTGTTAAATAAATATATTGATATGCTTAACAAACGCCCTAATTCACGTCAAAATAAATGGAGCAGGTTTGTTAGGGAATATACTCCTGTCAGCAACGCTTTATATCAACTTTTAATCGAGCCTATCTTTGATAAAATCAAAAATTATCAGGTACTTGTTATTATTCCTAATGAAAAACTTTCTACGATACCATTTGCAGCTTTATATAGTAAGGATAGAGATGAACAATTGATCAAAACGATTGCAATCACTTCTGCTGTAAACCTTGGATTGATAAAGTTTAATGCGCTTGATGTCAATAAACGCTTTTTGTTTGGTGGTTTATCGGAAGCGCAAGGGAAATTTCCAAAGTTGGAGTATGTTAAATTATTGCATGGTCGATTGAAGGAAAAACAGTTTTATGGAATGGGCGAGGTTTCTTTTTTAAATCAAAATTTTATACAGAAAAATCTCAAAAATAGTTTAAGTAATGATGAGAAGGAATTTGACATTATCCATATTGCTACTCATGCGGTGTTTGAATCTGTGTTTACAGGACGTTTTTTAGTTGCACATAATGAGCATATTTTAATGAGTGATTTTGAGGCAATGATTGGCAATAAGATACGTCAGCAGCCACTCAATTTGTTGGTATTAAGTGCATGTAACACGGCAACAGGTGATGAAAATGCGGTTTTAGGACTTGCAGGTGTCGCAATCAAAGCTCGGGCTAGTAGCGTATTGGGTAGTTTATGGGCAGTGCCAGCAGAGGAAACGGGGAAATTAATGATAGATTTTTATGATAAATTGCTAAAAGATGAAACGATTGATTCTAAGGCAAGTGCATGGCAACAAACACAAATTGAGTATTTGGATAATAATACAGGAACACAGCATCCTTATTATTGGGCAGGCTTTATTTTGATTGGAAGCTGGTAAGCTATCTGAATAAGGCAAATTCGATTCAGCAAAAACAAAGTTACGCCCAATTTATTCCAGCAGT
>JAYQWJ020000348.1:0-2173 GCA_035829175.2 Candidatus Albibeggiatoa psychrophila | reverse complement strand
TAATGACTAAGTATAGATAAGTATGAATAAGTTTTCAATAGCTGCTATCTAACCCCAACAGTGATTTATCATGCGCTGTCTGAGTTGCCTTTTTATCTCACATTTCCCAAATGCCATCAATATATCTTTCCTAACCTCCTCAGCAAAAACTTGACTTTCTTCTTTACACTCAAGTTTAGACTTCCTTAATCATCGATGGATGATGGCATATTTGAAACTAATCCTTTGAAAAATAAAGAAAATCAACGTGAATTTATTAATCATTAAAAAACAAATAAACTTATAAAAATTCAGTCGCTATTTTACCAAGACACTATTCAACATTATGATTTCCATTCTATTTAATGTAAATATACAAGTTGTTAACCTATTATCTTGTTTTGCTTTATAATAAGGGAATATTTAAGAGTTGTAGACTAAAAGCTAAAATCAGATTGACCTACAATATTAGAGAATTTGAGCCAGACTTCTGCTTACTGCAAAGCCACAGGGATAAAGACACAGGACGTTATGAGTGAAGAAATTTTAATCAATGTTACTCCACGCGAAACTCGCGTTGCAATGGTCGAAAATGGCGTATTGCAAGAAGTAATGATTGAACGTTGTAGTAAGCGAGGTTTGGTTAGCAATATTTATAAAGGTCAAGTATGTCGTGTACTGCCCGGAATGCAAGCCGCTTTTGTCGATATAGGTTTAGAACGCGCAGCCTTTTTACATGCCTCAGATATTGTTAACCCCCTCAATTTAGGTCAAAATAGCGAACGAAAAGAATTATCAATCAGTGAATTAGTCTATGAAGGACAACATTTATTAGTCCAAGTTGTCAAAGACCCGTTGGGTACTAAAGGTGCTCGTCTCACGACCCAAATTTCTATCCCATCTCGTTACGTTGTATTTTTACCTTATTCGCCACACATGATTGGTATTTCTACCCGAATCGAAAAAGATGAAGAACGTAAGCGTTTAAAAGATATAGGCTTGCGTTTGATGGGTATTGCTGAACAACCGACAATTGAAAAACATACGGACGATGATACCCTTGTTGTCCAAGCTGTACCCGCATCAGAAATTGAGAATGATAAATGTTGTTATGGCTTTATTATTCGTACTGCGGCGGAAGGGGCATCTGAAGAGATGTTATGGGCGGATATGCAGTTTCTATGTCGTTTGTGGGAAGATATTCAAGAGAGAAGTGAATCGACAAAGACTAAAGCTCTGATTTATAAAGATTTTTCTTTGGTTATTCGGACTATCCGTGATTTAATGGGTTCACAAATCGAAAAAGTGCGCATAGATTCGCGTGAAACATACAACGAAGCCAATGATTTTGTTAAAAAATTTATTCCTGAACTGATTTCAAATATGGAATATTATCCGGGAGAGCGTCCCATTTTTGATTTATATTCAATTGAAGATGAGATAAATCGGGCATTGGAACGAAAAGTACAATTAAAATCAGGTGGTTATTTGGTTGTTGACCAGACAGAAGCCATGACCACGATTGATGTGAATACAGGTGGCTTTGTTGGTAGTCGTAATTTAGAAGAAACCATTTTTAAAACTAATTTAGAAGCAGCCCAAGCGATTGCCCGCCAACTCCGATTACGCAATTTAGGTGGCATTATTATCATTGATTTCATTGATATGATTGATAGTGAGCACAAACGCCAAGTGCTTAGAGTGTTAGAAAAATCGTTAGAGAAAGATCATACTAAAAGCCATATTAGTGATGTTTCGTCTTTGGGTTTAGTGCAAATGACCCGCAAGCGTACCCGAGAAAGTTTAGAACATATTTTATGTGAACCTTGCCCAACTTGTTGCGGACGTGGCACAGTCAAAACGACTGAAACGGTAGTCTATGAAATTTTTCGTGAGATTTTGCGCGAAGCACGTCAATTTGAATCAAACGGCTTTTTGATATTGGCTTCCACCGATGTCGTGGATTTGATTTTGGATGATGAATCGACAACAGTTGCTGAATTAGCTGATTTTATTACCCGCCCTATTCGTTTTCAGCCTGAAACATCATATACAGAAGAGCAGTATGATATTGTATTAACCTAACTCTTTAATATTATTAAGTAAATTGAGTTAAATATCGTTTTTTAGCTTTGGTAATCAGTCGCCAGATAGTCGAAAATAAGAGCATAAGCGACTGAAGTAAAAAGATTTT
>JAYQWJ020000347.1:0-3854 GCA_035829175.2 Candidatus Albibeggiatoa psychrophila | reverse complement strand
ACACACAAACAGCCATAGCGTTGCTACTCGCATTTCCCTTCCCCGTTTAAAATCATAATGTTAATTTTACAGTAAGGAAGGAACAAAGCAAAACAAATACCTTACTATTTACAAGTAATTCGTAACGAGAACAATTTAACCATAATACTCTCGAGGATTTTTAGCTTCTTGTAAGTAGGTTTCTGCTAGATTTTTCATAGTGACTGCAAAACGATGATAACCAGCGTTTTCTACTGCTTCGGCTTGTTCTTTATATTTTTCCGCAAGTTCAAATTCAGGCTTTCCTGTAGGGTCAACATAATGAACTCCACGAGAATTAAATATTCCTACTGCATAACCATTTCTCATATCTTCTACATTTCTTTTATTTAGAGCATCCGCTACAGTGCTATTTATCCATAAGCCATTTTCATCAGGTGGAGTATAAATCAGAACATTTCCTATCTTGGATAAAGCAACTCCAAGGTGTCCAGACTCTGTACAAATTTCTTTCACTTTTTCAAGCCAACTAGAAAACTGAGAACTACTAAAATTTCCATCTTTTTGCATACCCGGGGGCGTTTTCCATCTATGTAATAAAGACCAGACATTCTCTGCAATATTCTTTTCTTCGTTACTAAACTGCTTTGTTTGTTTTTCCCTGGCTTCTTCTGAGTGATAAACCATTTGAATTAATGTACAAAAAAACTCAGGGTCATTAGCAATAGAGCTTTCTAAAAATTTAGGGGAAACACCATAATGCTCTTGATTTATCAGCAGATTAAGATAATTTACCTCAATCGTAAACATATCCTTAGCTTCAACCTCAGAGCTTTCTTGGAGTATTTTAATTAGCTCCACTACATGATGTATCTCTAGTAAATGAGATGGTTCTTTTGATGATAAAGCAGAAGTTAAGGCTTTTATACACTGTTTCAAATTAATTTCTTGTTTTGTAACATAAAGTTCATATAAACAATCAATTGCAGCATAAGGTCTCTTATACTGAAGGAGTTTATTGATAGCATCCTCTAAATATTTCCTTGCTTGATAAGGGTTTACATATACTTGTGACCAGTAAATATCTTGTTTATCTTTTAACCATTTTTCTACACGTTCCCAAGTTTCATAACCAAATGGTAAACAACATAAAAAATGGCAAATTTGTTCTTGAGTCCAATCTGTTTTGTCCAAACTATCAACCCATTCCCAGCCTTTAGAATTGTAGCGGCCAGTAACATAACTGGTTATAAAAGTATATAAAGATTGGTTTTCAGACTTTAAATGTGCACGCAATAATGCTGCATCATCATGATTTATATTATTGATAGTTCCCAATGCACTTCCTACTTGCATAGGAGATTTAACAGTATTTGCAAATTCTATAACTAACTCGACTCTTCCTTGATCTAATAGTTCACTTATAGCATCTTGACGGCGTTTATCAAATTGACGTTCTTGCTCTTGTATACTGCTATTATTTTCGTATAGGTCAAAATCAAAACCCGTAAATAAATACTGATATAAATTGAAGGGTTCAGAAGGAACTAATTTGTCTGCAACTTCTTCAATTGATGAAAGTAATTCTCTACTTAAGCCTCCTTTCGAATCTAAACGTCTATGTCTAGTGATAAATCTTATCAGTGTCTCCCATAAATTTAGTTTTTCACTTTCTGGGAGAGATAAAATAGCATCAGATTTCAAAGCTCCTAACAAATTATGAAAAGACACTTCTGGCAAATCATCCAAATATTTAATTAACTCACTCAATTTATCAATATCATTCTCAGCTATCTTTATTGCTAGCTCTGTGTAAGATGATATTTGTTCCCAATATTCAGTGGGAGTTACATTCTTTTCCCAATATTCAGAGATAACATTTCGCAATATTGGTTTATGGGTATAAGATGAGATTCCGTTATTGTCTGGTAATAGATTAATAAGTAATTTCCAACCAATTTCAGGGAATTCTTCGCATACTGTTTTGACAACAACTTTTCGTTTTTCAATAGACGCTGTTGTTTGATGAAGCCACGGTAATAAAATGTGTGATAAGGATTCAAAAGCTCTATTTTCTTTTTTGTTATCTAAGCTCTGATATGATAATTCGGCAAGAAGGATACAAGCTCGGACAATATATTTGTCATCCCATGCAAGTCCCTCTAATGCCCAAAGTATTCCTGATAAATAATGATACCCCCCAACGCCATCTCCTTCTTTAAGCAGCAGTTCTTTAAATGGACTAGGAGTTACTTGTAAAGCCCCATCTATTGTTTCTAAAAAATCATTGGGAGCTGCTTCCGACAGTGCTGGTAGTAAATCTTTAAGGCTTGCCCAAGAATCCCACTCTATATGGCTAAAAACTTCACTAGCTGCTTGAATAGCAATATTTTTGGCTTTTCTATTTGAACAATTTATTAATACAGATGATTTGTTTCCAAGCATTGCCAGTCCGTTCACTAAACTTATGCGAAGTAATTGTGAATGCTTCAACGTTTTCCCATAAACAGAAGCCATGAAACGCTTTTCTTGTGGTAATTCAAGGGCTGGGTCTTTTTCTGTCAATACATTAACAGCAATTTCTTTAAATTTATCTAGATGTCTATCAAAAATACGAGAACCTAATAAATCCCATAATTCTGTCCGCTTTGTTATTTCCCATTGTCCATTTTTTAGAGAAAGCGGAGTATCTGGCAAATGCAATATTTCTCTAGCATTGACCTCCCAAGAAGAATAATCTTGGTCAAGCAAAGAACTTAATACATTAATATCATATTCATTTTTATCATCCCAGCCACCAATTAGATTTATGAGTGCAAGGTCGGCTGCGTATTTATGTTGATTCCAATCTGTTTCTTTTATTTCTCGCTGAGATTTGGTTAAAGATTTTGGAATTTGAATGGTAGAAGGTTGTTTAAAAATTTCAATTAAATCAGAAGGTAAATCATCTTGTGTAATACTTCCTGCATGGTGGTTTCTGTTTTGAGTAACCTCAAGAATTCGAGACCAAATATTTCTAGGTTCTGGGGGATGAAATTGCGCTATATGAGAATTGATTAAAGATAATATGACTCCTTCTTCCTCTCCTAAATCATACCCAAGCACGTAAAAATGTCTAAGGAAATTATAAACCTCTGTCTCATTAATCTGATGACTATTGGCAGATTTTAGATGATGCTCAATAGCTTGTAATTTTTCTTGTTTTACTTTTGAACTAAATTTGGCAGTTTTTACATTTCTAAAGAAATCTTCACAACTATTTGCTCTTGCATGATGACACAACCATGCAACGTTATTATCTGTACTACTTAAAGCTCCTGTTATTAGAACAATAACATCTTTCTTTTGAGTAAAAACATTAGAGTTATTAAAATCATTCCATGCAGCTTGAATTACTTCAGCAAAAAGGGCACTATTTTTAGTGAGGCTAATTGAGTGCTTTATCTGCCCTATAAGTTTGCTGCTTTCTTTGCCGTTACTTTGTTCAACAAAAACAATCAAATCATCAGTATCAAAACCATCAACTTTCCCTTGCAATTTAATTTTTTTTATCGGCCAACAAGGCAAGCAAGGAGCATATCCACCAGTAAGCATTAATGTCACAAAAGAAGCTTGAATATGCGATTCAAAGTTACTTCCACCTCCTCCAGTAGAAAATGAATTGCTTTGCTCTTTTGTTAAGTTTTTAGATGTCATTGTTGTTTTTAAGATTATTTAATTTATTTTCAGACTACTCTAAAAAGCTTTTTTCCACAATATTTAACCTTGCTTTAAATTGAAACTATCGAATGTATGAAACAGATTATTGCCAACAGTTTGTCCTAAATCTTGGGTAATGTTAAACCTGTTTTCACTGTTAATTGATAATGGTGCAT
>JAYQWJ020000346.1:0-4024 GCA_035829175.2 Candidatus Albibeggiatoa psychrophila | reverse complement strand
CATGCAAAAACGCTCAACTCGACTGATGATTCATGGTCAACAACTCATTACCATTGCTAACATCCCATAATTTAACGGTTTTATCTCGACTGCCCGAAGCCAAATAACGCCCGTCAGGACTAAATGCAACCGAAAATACCCAGCCATCATGACCCCGCAAAGTGAACAATTCACGACCTGTTTGCACATCCCATAAACGCACGGTTTTATCCACACTTCCCGAAGCCAACACCTGACCATCGGGACTAAATGCAACTGAAAAAACAGTATATTCATGACCTTGCAAAGTATTATGCTCTTGCCCCGTTTCAACATTCCACAAACGAATCAAGGTGTCATTACTGCCCGAAGCTAATAATTTCCCATCAGGACTAAAAGCAATCGAATTCACCCCACTTTTCGCTTCAAACGTCACATCAGGCTGCTGCCCGCTACCCACTTGCCATAAACGAATCGTATTATCTTCACTCGCCGAGGCAAGCATTAAACTATCGTGCTGAGCAAAACTAACCGCTTTTGTCCAATTCTGATGCGCTTCTAAACTGTATAATAAGCTAGGAGGTAATTGATGATAAATCGGAACTAAATAATCTTTGGTTTTTAAATGCAAACCCGTAATTTTAAATACAATATTATCTCTTGCACAATCCTTCCTATTGCCATTTTCAACCAATTTGAGTTGGGCATAAACAGGGTGCAATTGAGTTGATTTGTTGAGTTGTTCAACTTGCGAAACTTGTAGACGCAAATGAATATCACCAACCTGCTGCTGAAACGGCTGCGACCATTTTTGCCATTTAATACTAATCGGCAATACTTTTGACAAGTCATTATATTGTTGCTCAATCAGTTGCGTATAACCTGCAATAATAGGATGCTTTAATAAATTATGCAGGCGTTTTTTAAATTCACTTTGCGTTTCCAAGGCATCGGGGCCAAATGGAAATACAGGAGGCAAACCTGTTTCCAGCTCAGTGTGCTGTTGTATGTTTGATGTATTCTTCATCGAGGTGGTATGTATAACATAATGAGGTGCTGCGAGAGGATTATTATTTTCTATTATTTTTATCTATTTATTGTAGCATTATTCTATTGCTCAAAATCAAACGTTTAGCATCTAAATTTTGTCATCTTTGCAGAGAAATACAAGTCGCTACGCATAACGCCTTCTAAGCTAAAAACATCTTAATATCTAAATTAGCGTCGTTTATTAATTTTTAGTTTGAAATAACCAACTTAACATCATAGAATAACGTGCTTGATAAGCGACCCCATTTATTATAGAATTCCCGCCTCATGTTAAATGACTTACCTAAACAAATAGACCCAATACACCTTGCACAACAATCAGTTGTCTTAAACGGTGATATAGATTTTGACGATATGCCGCGTTTACAAAGCAGCCTAAATGACAAACAAGGCTCTGCTTATTTTGAATGGCACTTTACTCAAGATGAAGATAAACATCATTTGATTCAAGGTTCTATCAAGTCAACGGTCGGGCTTATTTGTCAACGCTGCTTAAAACCTGTTGCTTGGGTGGTTAATCAAAAAGTTGGGTTAATGATTTTGACTCAACGACATACAGAAAATGACTTACCTGATGGATATGACGCTTTAGAGCTGGAACATAATCCCATTGAATTAATTTCACTTGTAGAAGATGAGCTGATTTTAGCATTGCCTATTATCGCAAGTCATGATATTTGTCCTGAAAATGAATATCAGCAAGCTGAAACATGGGAACACTTTAGAGAAGACAGTAATCCATTTAGTGTGTTAAAAAATTTAAAAAATGATTAGGACAATACGTCCTTAAAAAAGTCTGGAGTAATTATGGCTGTTCAACAGAATAAAAAATCACCTTCAAGACGCGGTATGCGTCGTTCACATGATGCGTTACGTGCGGAAACATTATCTGAAGATACACAAACAGGTGAAGTGCATTTACGTCACCACATTTCTCCAGATGGCTACTACCGTGGTCGTAAGGTTTTACCTAGCAAGGATGATTAAGGTTTGACACCTCGTATTGCTTTAGACGCAATGAGCGGGGACTTTGGCGTAGATGTCACAGTCCCTTCTGCACTTCAAATTCTTCGTGAACATAAAGATTTGTATCTCACACTGGTTGGAGATGCTGATGTACTAAAGCAAAAAATAGGGCAGTTGCCAGCACAACTTAAACAGCGCATCACAATTCATCATACTTCCCAAGTCGTTGAAATGGATGAAAAACCTTCGTTAGCTCTGAAAAAGAAGAAGGATTCATCGATGCGGGTGGCGATTAATTTAGTTAAATCTGGCGAGGTTGATGCGTGTGTCAGTGCAGGTAATACGGGTGCATTGATGGCAACGGCTCGTTATGTATTAAAAACCTTACCAGGTATTGACCGCCCTGCGATTATTAGCACGATTCCAACCATGAATGGTCACACCCACATGTTGGATTTAGGGGCAAATGTAGACAGTTCATCAGAGCATTTATTGCAATTTGCAGTGATGGGTTCGGTCTTAACCAGTGCGGTGGATAATATTGATAAGCCAAGAATCGGTTTATTAAATATTGGGCAGGAAGAAATGAAAGGTAATGAGCGTGTAAAAGAAACCGCTAGATTACTGGCTGATTTACCTATTAATTATATTGGCTTTGTCGAAGGTGATGATATTTTCAAAGGCACTGCTGATGTTATCGTGTGCGATGGTTTTGTGGGTAATGTCGCGCTCAAGACCTGCGAAGGTGTGGCTAAAATGATTGCGCATTATGCAAAACAAAGCTTCAGCCAAAATTTATATGCACGTTTGGCAGGTTTAATTGCTTTGCCCGTCATAAAAAGCTTAAAACGCAAAATTGACCCACGTCGTTATAATGGTGCAAGTTTACTTGGCTTACGTGGTATTGTGATTAAAAGCCATGGTAGCGCGGATATTGTCTCATTTTCTCAAGCAATTGAAGAAGCTATTATAGAAGTTGAGAAGAATGTCCCAACCCGCATTAGCAACCAATTAGCCGCATTATTGACACAAAATGAATTGGGGTAGCGTATGTATCAAGGCAAGGAACAACAATATGCACGGATTATTGGTACAGGCGGCTATTTACCCGAAAAAATATTAACCAATGCAGACATAGAAAAAATTGTTGATACCAACGACGAATGGATTATCGAACGCACAGGTATTAAACAACGACATATTGCAGGTGAAAATGAATCAACTTGTGATATGGCAGAACATGCGGCACGCCAAGCTTTAGAAATGGCACAATGCCAGCCCGAAGATATTGATCTCATTATTTTAGCCACCACCACGCCCGACCGAATTTATCCCAGCACTGCCTGTTTATTGCAAGATCGTTTAGGCTGCATTGGTGCGCCTGCATTTGATGTACAAGCGGTGTGCAGCGGTTTTGTGTATGCGTTAACCATAGCAGAAAAATTTATTAAAACGGGGGCTGCTAAACGGGCGTTAGTGATTGGGGCAGAAACGTATTCACGGATTTTAGACTGGACAGATCGCGGTACTTGCATTTTATTTGGTGATGGTGCGGGGGCGGTTATTTTAGAAGCCTGTAATGAACCCGGTATTTTATCCACTCACCTTCATGCAGACGGTCGACACAAAGATATTTTAACTGTCGGCGGTCAAGTCAATCAGGGCAAAATCATTGGCAGCGGCTTTACCGTGATGAATGGCACTGAAGTGTTTAAATTTGCAGTGACGCAGTTAACTAAAGTGGTTAAAGAAGCCCTTGCAGCGAATGATATGCAGGCTAGCGATATTGATTGGGTTATTCCGCATCAAGCTAATATTCGGATTATTAGTGCAACAGCGAAAAAATTGCATTTACCAATGGAAAAAGTAGTCACAACAGTTTCTGAACACGGCAATACCTCGGCGGCTTCTGTACCTTTGGCGTTGAATATTGCGGTGCGTGATGGGCGGATTAAAAAAGGTCAAACCTTATTATTAGAAGCGATTGGCGGTGGATTTACTTGGGGTGCGGTATTGTTGAAGTTTTAGT
>JAYQWJ020000345.1:0-8860 GCA_035829175.2 Candidatus Albibeggiatoa psychrophila | reverse complement strand
TGTGTTAATTGTCACAGGAATGCACGATTATATTTCTAACTGCATTCCCACAATAATCACCTAAAAATCAACACAACGTCCCTTACGTTCCCAATCACCATAACGAGTCGGTTCAAGACCTTGAGGTCCGCCAATCTCAGTTGGACGGTTTTCATTCAGCAATGCTATACGCAATTTTTGAATCACACTCGCGGTTTCTGGACGAATATTACGCCATAGATAAAAGGATTTAGCCGCTTGTTCAACCAACATGCCTAATCCATCAATCGTTTTTGCTACGCCATGCTGTTTTGCCCATTGAATAAATAAGGTGTCATTTGCACCGTACATCATATCATAACACCATGTTTTATCTAAAATTAAACCACTTTCTGGCAATGGAGGTAACTCACTTTGCAAACTGGCGGAAGTGCCATTGATAATCAAATCATACTCGCCTTGCAAATCTTCATAGCTTACTACTTGAATCTCGCCTTGTTGCTGGAATAAATCGGCTAAGGCTTGAGCCTTGGATACGGTACGATTCACAACGGTACAACTGGCTGGGTTTTCCGCTAAAATCGGCTCTAATACACCACGCACTGCACCGCCTGCACCCATAATCAAAATCTTTTTATCTTGCAACGGAAATTGATAATTAAGCGTCAAATCACGCACTAAACCCACGCCATCGGTATTATCGCCTTGAATTACACCTTGTTCATCAAACCATAACGTATTTAACGCGCCTGCATGTTCCGCCCGCGAAGTCCTTTGTTGTGCGATTTCCCACGCTTGTTGTTTAAAAGGTACGGTGATATTTAAACCTTTACCACCTGCTTGCTGAAATTCATGTATGGCATTGGCAAATTCACCCTCATCCGTACTCACGAGCAGGGTTTTATAATCCAAAGATTGTCCTGTTTGATAAGCAAATGAGCTATGAATTAATGGAGATTTACTGTGTTTAATCGGATTGCCAATAACAGCATATCGATCAATTGGGTGTGTTGTCATATTTTTATATCTTTGTAATTCGTTGCAACCCACGCATCTAACGTGATTTATGCTTTTGTTAAAATAGTTAGTTACTTTCTTTGTTTAATTAAATTCGTTAAAATGAAGAAAGCTTGAATCGTATTAGCATGGCGGACAACGCCACAATAACTGTATAACATTTGAGGATTAGAAAAATCATGCAAAACCGTTTTGCTGTAAAAAGGCTTCAGTCATATTATTCGCATTGGGATTAGCGGCTTTATCACCCAGCATTAAACGTTCTAAATAGCGGGCAATCACATCAACTTCTAAATTGACTTCGTGACCGATTTGCATATTACCTAAGGTGGTTTTTTCCAAGGTATGCGGCACAATATTGAGTTCAAACACTGCACCTTTGACCAAATTCACGGTTAAGCTGATGCCATCCACACAAATAGAGCCTTTTTCAGCAATATATTTCGCTAATATATCAGGGGCTTGAATCGCTAAACGCACGGAACGCCCATCGTTATAACGCTCAATCAACGTGCCAACACCGTCCACATGTCCGCTGACAATATGACCGCCTAAATGGGTTTGTGGGGTTAAGGCTTTTTCTAAATTCGCGGCATCATTGATTTTTAAATGCGCAAAGGTTGTCCGTTGCAAGGTTTCGCCTGAGACATCCGCCCAAAAATTATCATAATTCAATTCGGTTGCAGTCAAGCATACGCCATTTACCGCAATGCTGTCGCCCAATTGCACGCCGTCGAGAAAAGAGTGTCCCGTGTGGATTTGAAAACGTGCGTCGACACCTGTCGCTTGAATCTGTTGAATTTTGCCAAATGCCTGAATAATACCTGTAAACATAGCTGTAACTTTACTGAAAAGGAGTATTTAGAATAGCAAAAACGGGCGTAGTATCAAGTATTTTTATGTTTTAACCCACGGTCTGTCAATTATTCTGTTTTTATAAACGCTTCAATAAATCCAACTATTTCATCTATCGCATTTAAATTTAAACAAGGGATTGAAGGCATTTCATGCAATGGCGCGTCGCTCGCAATCGCAATAATATCATTATCATTTGGATACAATAATGGCTTATTCAAACTGGGGCGATGCAATTCGATTTTTGGATAAGAGGCTGATTTAAAACCCTCAGTTAAGATTAAATCCACCGTAGCGGTATCTAAATGCGCAATCGCTTCTTGCAAAGTCATTTCCGTTTCACGTTCTGGCGTTTCTTCAATAAGTGCCCAGCGTTTTTGCGATGTGAGCAAGGTTTGTACTGCGCCCGCATGACGTAGGCGATAACTGTCTTTGCCTTCGTGGTCAATTTCAAACGCATGATGACTGTGCTTAATCACAGCAATGCGCAAGCCTTTTTGTTTCAAGCGTGGAATTAATTGCGTTAACAAAGTGGTTTTACCTGTACCGCTGTATGCGACAAAACCCAATAAGTGGTGATTTTTTTGAGTCATCGTTATGCTATATTACGTTATGAATATGGGGTGCTCATTATAAACCCGTATTTTTTGAATTTAGAAGCGTTTTTACTATTAAAGATAAATAACCGAGGCTTTTCATGCAACATCATGACGTATTAATTGTTGGTGGTGGAATGGTGGGGAATACCCTTGCCGCGATTTTATTACAACAAAATTTTAATGTCGGTATTGTCGAAGCAAGCCCAGAAAAGCCTTGGAATACAGAACAACCTGATTTGCGCACTTTTGCATTGAGTCGTGCTTCTGAGCGAATTTTTCGCCATACGCAAACTTGGGAAGCAATGCAAGCTATCCGCATCAGTCCTTATGAGAAGATGCACGTTTGGGATGCGACGGGAACGGGTGAAATTCATTTTGATTGTGCCGATATTCATGAACCCACTTTGGGTTATATTGCGGAACAAAGTGTGATTCAAACGGCGTTAACTCAGCGGTTGAGCGAATTTGATAATTTAACGCTGTATCGTCCTGTTAAAGTTGAGAATTTTGCCTTGGTTGATGATGTGATGCGGGTGAATTTAAATAATGGCGAAACGGTCAGCACTCAATTACTGGTCGGCGCGGAGGGCGCACATTCTTATATTCGTTATTTGGCGGGAATTCCCTACGATATGCACGATTATGGACAGCAAGCAATTGTCGCCAATATTAAAACTGAATTACCGCATCAATTTACCGCATGGCAGCGATTTTTACCCACAGGACCTTTGGCCTTTTTACCGTTGCAAGATAAACATTGGTGTTCGATTGTGTGGAGTGTGGACAGTCCTCATGCTTTGCGTTTGGTTGATTTGGATGCGGATGAATTTCATCAAGAATTACAAGCCGCATTTGAGCATAAATTAGGCGCGATATTAGACAGTAGTCAGCGGGCTGCATTTCCATTACAAAGTCGTGTGGTGCGTCAATATGTTCAACCTCGTTTGGCTTTAATTGGTGATGCCGCGCATACGGTACATCCGCTTGCAGGTCAGGGGGTGAATTTAGGTTTATTGGATGCGGCGACCTTGGGCGAGGTATTGATTAATGCCAAGCTTGAGGATTTTGGACAGCAGATTGTTTTGAGACGTTATGAACGCTGGCGCAAAGGACATAATGCAATGATGGCGGGCGCGATGTATGGCTTTAAGCATTTATTTGGGCATTCTGCACCGCCTATAAAATGGTTGCGTAATGTTGGTTTGAATTTGACTAATTCGAGTGGCTTAGCGAAAAAAGTGATTATGCGTCAAGCGATGGCGTTGGAAGGTGATTTGCCGCAATTGGTTAAACGTTTTGATTAGGATTGGGTAAGTTACAGCTGGATTATGAAGTTGAATTTAGTAGGCTACCGTGATTTCAATAATTTTGCTTAACCTGAGTTCGATGTAAGAAATCGCCCACACTTAAAATCAGCTACTTATATTTTTTGCGCACATTTTGACCACCAAGGAGAATATTATGAATTTTATTGTTGGTTGTGGCTATGTAGGCTTTCAAGTTGCAGAACAATTATTAAAACAAAATCAAACTATTGCGGCTCTTACTCATTCAGAACAAAATCAAAACCATTTGCAAACTGCTCAAATTCAAACTTATTTTGCAGATTTAGATCAAGCGGACACTTTACACACTTTGCCAACTGAAATAGACACTTTATTTTATTTTGCACCGCCGCCCGCCACTGGCATTCACGATACACGCATGACCCACTTTTTAAACCAATTCAAAGCCAAGCCAAATAAAGCAATTTTAATCAGCACCACAGGTGTTTATGGAGATTGCCAAGGCGCGTGGATTGATGAAACTCAAGCATTAAATCCTCAAGCAGATAGAGCAAAACGCCGTGTAGATGCAGAACAAAAATGGCAACAATGGGCAACGCAACAAGATATTGATTGGGTGATTTTACGGGTTGCAGGGATTTATGGTGCACAACGTTTGCCGATTGAGCGTTTAAAAAAAGCATTACCTGTCTTGGATGAAACGATTTCGCCTTATAGTAATAGAGTGCATGTTGTTGATTTAGTAAATGTTTGCATGGCGGCAAGTCAACGTGGACAAGGCATTTTCAATGTCACAGATGGCAATCCGAGCACAATGACTGATTATTTTAATCAAGTAGCATTAGCAGTAAAATTACCTTTGCCACCAACTTTGACTAAAGAGCAAGCCGCTGAGCAATTAAGTCCAGAAATGAATACTTATCTTGCTGAATCAAAAAGAATTAACAATAAAAAAATGTTGCAAGAATTACAAATTACACTTAAATATCCGACTTTACAACAAGGCTTAGCCGCGATAGTGTCTTGAATTATATTTTGCACTACTATCATTTAAATTTCTCAAGGAATCATTGAGTTAAGCGTTTAGAGATAGCAATACAGGCAAGATAAATCTTGCACTCCTAATTCTTAATCACTGATGATTTTTAGTAGTTACATTAAATCAATTGGATGTTACGGTAATTATGTTTAATTTTAAAAATATAACTATTGGTTTGTTGGCATTTATTGCTGCTTTATTTGGTGGCTCTAAGGCTTATATCGATCATCAAATCCAGCAAAAACTAAATGGATTCAGTCAGTCATCAGGAAAAAATATCCAGCTAAATTACAGCAATGCCAATCTTTCATGGACGGGGCAGTTGGTGATTGAGAAGGTGAAATTGGATACTGAAAACCAGCCTAGTATCACAATTGAAAAGTTGGTATTGCATCAAGCTTATTTATTTTATGACATGAAAAATAGTTTGCCTGAACAATCACATATTGAATTATTTGGGGTACAAATTGATGTGCCAGATGTGGCTAGTGAAGCCCCTGTGATTTTATCTAGTTATAAACCGTATTATTTAAGTCTGAGTGAATTGCGCCAATTGGGTTTTCCACAGTTTGCAATGGATATAGATATAAAAGCCAAGCAAATGACTGAAAATTTAGATATTTTAATCAATGTGCAAGGTCAACGCTGGGCAAATTTGACGGTTGCCGCGACTTTATTAAATTTACCTGCATCACCATTGGATTGGTTAAAACAAGCTGACCAAATTCAATTAGAGCAATTTATACTCACTTATGATGAACAAGATTTATTGCAAAAAACCATGACTTTTCTAGCACATCGCAATCAACAGCCTGAAAATATATTTAAGCAGCAGCTTGGATACAAATTACGCCGTGATATTGAAATGTTACGCTCGCAACTTGAAATGAGCAGTATTGATAGTCTGGTGCAATTTGTTCAGCAACCAAAACAATTACAATTCATTTTCCAACCCAAGCCGCCTTTTCCTGCATATCAAACCATTATCAATACTCCCCCACAAAATTTAATTCAACACCTTGGTTTTAAAATAAAATATATGCCTTGAATTTATTTTTATGCCATAATGAAAAGCATCTCTATTAATGTGGATTTGGTCTAATACTTGAATCAAAACAGGCTAATGGTTAAGCTCTTGAGATACTAAGGGGAGAGTATTGTGAATTTTCAAACTTTGTTTATCGGTTTGGCTTTGTATTTGAGTGCCTACTCAGCAATGGCTATGCAAGATAAAATGGTCATCAATGAGTTGATTGGCTTGTCTTTAGCTGAATTGTTGCAAGTTGAAATTGATATTGCGTCCAAAAGCAGCGAAACGATTTTTGATGCCCCTTCATCTGTCACCGTTTTTACGCGCCAAGAATTGCTTAATATGGGACTCACCTCTGTTGAAGAAGTGCTAAATTATATTCCGGGATTTATTGGTACACGCGAGCTGGTATTTGGTTCAGGTTATATGGTAGCAGCACGCGGCATGACTTCGCCTCAAGCCTCTTATAATGTGCTATTTATGATTGATGGACAAAGACTTAACAACGATGTCAGCGGCGGTGCGTTAACTCATAATTTTTATATTCCACTGGCTAATGTGAAACAAATCGAAGTGATTCGTGGCCCAGGTTCTGCGTTATATGGCACAAATGCCTTTTCTGGTGTGGTCAATATTGTCACTAATACCGATGTGAATAATGCGTTTGTCAGTGCAGGAAGTTTGGCAAGTCGAGAAGCCTATGTGAATTTTTCCAAGCAATTTGATAATGGTTATTTTTCAGGATTTGCACGCTTTTTTGAAGATAATGGTCAAAATAATTATAAAAACATACTGAACCCCCAAAACTCAACATCTGATCCCATGCAAGGCGGCGATGTTTATTTATCAGCACAATATGATAAGTTACATTTGCAATTTCGCCATTCTCAACGTGACCGAGATGAATTTGCCTTTTTAAGTGAAAGTTTAGATGGAACAACCCACTATTTTACCGATCACCAATTTATAAAACTAGATTATCAGCTATTTGAAACCGATAAATTTAGTTTAAATGTTGATTTAAGCTATACCCAAATGCGGACTAGATCATCTTTTTTAAATGCGTTATCGGGCAATTTACCTGAAATATTAGATAAATATCAATTAGGTAATTTATTGGAAGGACGGCGCTCAAAAGAAACTGAAGTATCTCTCAATATGGAAGGTCATTATTCTTTTAATGAAGAACATAAGTTAGTTGCGGGTTTACAATATCGACAGCCAAAGAATGGATATGCTTACGCCACGTCCAATTATGATGCGATTGCATTCAATAAAGCACTTAACCAACCAACGTTTAATGGCGATATTGCTTACACTGGCGAATTATATGATGCAGACTTATTACTTGAACCCAATTTAAACCGTGATATTTTTGGGGCTTATGTACAGGATAAATATCAATTTAATCAACAATGGGCAATGACATTAGGTCTTCGTTATGACCATTATTCTGATTTTGGTGGGACTGTCAGTCCGCGTGCAGCGTTAACCTATGCGCCATCGGAAAAAACTAAATTTAAATGGATGTATGGTGAGGCATTTCGTGCACCTGCTTTACGTCAAAGTTATTTCAAACTCTATTCGCTTGCAAATTCTAATTTAAAATCTGAAACGATTAAAACCATGGAATTAGCTTGGTTGCAACAATTTGACCGCGCTCAAACCACTTTAACTTACTTTTATAGTAAAGCTAAAAATAAAATTGATACAGTATTAATTCCACAAGATGGATTGAATTTTGTGAGACAGTTTCAAAATTTACCTGATGAACTCACTTCAGCTGGGCTGGAATTTGAATTATCCAGCCAATTAACTGATAGCTTATCATTGCGCACTGCTTATACTTATATGTCGAAAATGGAAGAAGATTCAGCGCGTTTCCCGAAACAAACCTTTTCCGCCATTTTAAATTACCAATATGATAAGTGGAATTTGAATCTTAATGGTTATTATCATGACGAGACAGAGCAGCAAGTTTTAGGGCAAAAACCAGCGCGTGTTTTAGATGATTATTGGTTGCTCAATTCAGGGATTCGTTATGCGATGACTCCCGATTTAACAATCGTTGGGCGGATTCATAATTTATTAGATAAAGAGTATTATACATCGACTAAATTTGCGGCTGTGGGCACAGGGGTTTTAAATCGTGGTCAAACTTATTCTTTAGGTATTGAATGGAAATTTTAAATCAATATGGGCGTTAAAACTCGTTTTATCAATATCAGGTAACACTATGAATACTATAGAATCAGTTGATTTCTCACAACTATATAAATTATATGAACTATTAACCGACAATGTGATTTGGCAACGCCAGTTTTATCGCGGTTTAAGTAATATTGAAGATGATGCCATCGTGCAATTGCGTGATAACTTCATTGTATTGCAAACGACGATAGAAAATTATTTAAATGATGATAAGTTGGTTAAGCAGCCTGAAATTATTGTTAATGCGCTACAAGTTGATATTAATCGAATTGTTCAAGAATTAATCCAACAAATGAGTGAGCAAACAAACCAACTGATTCATGATATTGAGCAATCAACTGAGTTGACATTGCAAGCAGAAGCGGTAAGTAATTTGACTTGGGAACAGAATCGTATTGAATGGCAAAAAATTCATGTGACGAATGTGCAAAAATTGGATAGTTCATGGCGAATTGCTAGGGAAACGGTGTATAACGCCACAACAGGTTCTATGACAGGTACATTGATTGGCGGTGCAATTGGCAGTGTGTTTATTGGAATGGGTGCAGTACCGGGCGCAATATTAGGTGCTCAATTAGGTGGTTTATTTGGTGCATCATCGGGTGCGTATGGCGCGGTTTCAGGGATTCATCAACAAAAGATGGACTTAATTAAACAGTTATTAAGTAAGAAAATTTATCAGTTTATCAACCTTAATGAAAGTCAGTGTACGAATAATATCCGCAGTATGGTTAGGCAATTACGGCAAAATTTAGATATGGAGTTGACCAAGCAAATTGAACAACAAAAAGCATTGTTTGAGCAATCTTGCACTAAATTACCCAGCAAATTGCTTAATCAAGGG
>JAYQWJ020000344.1:0-2297 GCA_035829175.2 Candidatus Albibeggiatoa psychrophila | reverse complement strand
TCCCTTAGCTGTTCTATTTCTTTTAACGGCTTTTTTAGTTGCCTTTTTAGCGATTTGAGTTCGTGTTGATGTTCTTTCATAATTCTTTAAGTTTAGCATTTATTTTCTATCTATTGAGCTTTGGTATACTTGGGCTAGGTCGTTACGACTACTTTAGTTTTGGGAGATAAATCTGTTTGCCCAATAAAGGCGAAGGTTTTAACCTTGGGCTGGAAATAAACATCTAATAATCACGGATTTCATCAATAAAATATATATCTTTAAAAAGCTTACTTGACAAGAAGGATAACCACTTTTATGATTGTTTGCGCATTGCAACAATTACTTTAATTAATGTTGCATTTTTTTAAAAAATTCAAAAATCCTGTGGAGGCGAGCATGTCGCAAAGAGTCGCATTAGTAACTGGTGGTACTGGTGGTATTGGTACAGAAATTTGTCAAGCTTTAGCAAAAGACGGTTATAAAGTGGTTGCTTCTTGGTTGCCGGGCGTTGACGACGGTGACGCTTGGTTAGCAGCACAAAAAGAAGCAGGTTTTGAGTTTGAAATTGCTGGCGGCAACGTTGCTGATTTTGAATCTACAACTAAATTAGTTGCAGAAGCTGTTGAAAAAGCAGGCCCTATCGATGTATTAGTTAATTGCGCTGGGATTACTAAAGATGGTTTCTTCCACAAAATGACACCTGAACAATGGGGTGCTGTCATCAATGTAAACTTAAACAGTGTATTCAATGTAACACGTCAAGTTGTTGAAGGTATGCGTACTCGTGGTTATGGTCGTATCATCAATATCTCTTCTGTTAATGGTCAAAGAGGTCAATTTGGTCAAACTAACTATTCTGCAACTAAAGCAGGTATGCACGGTTTCACTATGGCATTAGCTCAAGAAGGCGCGAAAAAAGGAATTACAGTAAACACTGTATCTCCGGGCTATATCGCGACAGCAATGACTAAGCAAATGCCAGAAAAAGTATTACAAGGCATGGTTGACCAAGTACCAGTAGGTCGTATGGGTGAACCTTCTGAAATTGCACGTACAGTTGTATTCTTAGCACATGAAGATTCAGGTTTTATTACAGGTGCTGATATTTCTGTAAACGGCGGCTTACACATGATGTAGTCGTTAAATTAAACTTGACAAGTTGTGTATTTTTCGTTATGTTGCAATGCACAATTTGTTAGGTTTTCATTGCCCGTTGTTCTTTAAAGAGGAAATACCCATGTCAAACGAAATGTTACAAAAATGGACTGAATTAAATCGGTCATCAATGGATTCTGTGAAAGAGTTAGGCGACATCAACACTAAAATGATGACTCGTTTGACTCAACGTCAAATGGACATGATGAATTTGTACATGGAAGGTAGTGCTAAGCAAATGGAAGTAATGGGTGATTCTAAAGACCCTCAAGACATTGCTGGTACACAGTCTGGTTTATATACTGAAATGAATGAAAAATTGATGGATAATGCACGTCAAACTTTAGAAGTATTGATGGAAGCTAAAGCTGAATTAACTAGCTGGGCTGAAAAAGGCGTGAGTCAAGCAACAGAATTAACTAAAAAATAATCAGAATTTGCCACCGCAGATTTATCTGGCAGTCCACCTATTTATGATTTATAGGACTGCCAATACCGATTATCCCCCCATACTCAGCAACGTCAATAGCATAATCATTGCGACAAATGTCAACCCCATCACAATCAAACTAAAAGTAGGATATTGCTGTTTTTGCGAACGCACTGACATACGGTCTAACTCGTGGCTAAACTTAATAATTTTATCCTCAGCTTCTTCAATAGTTTCCTCTAAATAATCAATCTCTTGCCTAATATTGCTTGCCTCATTACCATCAAAAAAATTACCTGTAAAACCTTCACCTTGTTTAATTTCTAGCAACTCTTGTTCTTTATTTGTCAGTTGCTCGCTTAAATGTGCAATCTTTTGTTGTTCTGTTAGCAATAACTTATAAATAGGATTATTCAGTTGCTCCACAACGGGTACAACCTTGGGTACTTCTTGGAGTTGACGCTGATATTCAGTGATAAAAAATACAATCAAACCACTGATAACACTAACAAAAACACCAATCAATATATTTTGTAATAAATTCGTATGTAGTTTAATTTTCATAATGGTCTTTGTGCTGCACTTGCTGCATTAAATTTTGTTTCAACTGCTGATAATACGACTCCAAACTCACAGGATAAGGCGAATCATCACTCGGTAATTGTTGCAATTGCTGTTGTACTCGTTGCCGTACTTGAGCCAAATCAGGTAGAGCTTGCACAAGTTTTCC
>JAYQWJ020000343.1:0-3968 GCA_035829175.2 Candidatus Albibeggiatoa psychrophila | reverse complement strand
TAAAATGACAGGGCTGGAATGCACTTCTACATCTCTGACTTCATCCGAGGCTAAACGATGGCGAAAATAAAACTGGGTTCTTTGTTCCACCCGCGCAAAATACATCTCTCTTTGCACACCTTCAATGGATAAAGTATTGATATTGTGAATATACATTTCCTGTAACTGTTCCACGCTATAACCGTAATACTGACATGCGGCAATATTAGCATCCATAATTGCACCATTTTTAGGATTAATTAACAGGGCAACGGCTTTTGTATGATCAAATAACTGGCGGTAATGGATAGCTTGTACTGCGTCATAAGTTTCATTAGACACTGGTTGTGAGGTAGGAACAGATTTAACTTCTAAAACACTGGTGCAACACTTTGGTTGTTGGGTGATTTTATCAATACAAACATGGCTTTCTAAATTCAGATGAATCAACTTGCCGCCGCTCTTTTTAAAGTGAAGCTGACAAGTTTGCATTTCTTCTGTAATAAAAGCGCGTTTTAAATGTTTATGAAATAAGGCTTGCACTTCTATCGGCAAATAAATAACAAATGGATTACTTCCAATATCTTTATTTTCTAAATCAAGCAGTTTTTGTGCAGTAGGATTGGCTTTTAAAATCGTCCCTGTTTTATCAAAATAGACATAACCAACGCAATTAAAATAATAAAGTCTATCTCTTTCTTGTTCCAATGCCTTGTTTTGAATGTCCAGCTCTAGCTTTTGAATCGCTAATTCTTTTAATAAAGTGCGGGCACTATCAGAACAATCTGCGGGATAGTCAAAATTATCTTGATTAAATAAAAGTTCTGCTTGTTGCCGAATTGGGTTAGACATTATTAATTACCATAACATTTTTTATATCTACATCGTTTTTATACGCTACGAGCATTTTAAATGACTCTTAGCTAAGAAATAAAGGGCAAGATACAACTTAATAGGCAGTTTTTACACCATCCATCTTGCCATCTTACGAATCAAAAATCTGAAATCAAAACCCAAAAATATAGCATCAAGGTATGATATAATTCAGCGTTTTCGCCAGCTTGAACCAGTAAAGATGAGTATGCCACCCAATAGCATTAATGACATCATAACCGATATTCGTCAAGGTAAAATGGTCATCATTATGGATGATGAAGACCGTGAAAATGAAGGCGATATTATCATGGCGGCTTCTAAAGTCCGTCCCGAAGATATTAACTTCATGGCAAGGTATGGACGGGGTTTAATTTGCCTTACCTTAACTCATGAACGTTGTGAGCAATTACATTTACCCTTGATGGTGAGTGAAAATCGTTCTGCCAATGGCACTAATTTCACCTTATCCATTGAAGCAGCTCAAGGTGTAACCACTGGTATTTCAGCCGCAGATCGTGCAACGACTATTAAAGCTGCCGTGACCCCTGATGCAAAACCATCTGACATTGTGCAACCGGGACATATTTTTCCACTTATGGCTCAACCCGGTGGAGTCTTACGGCGTGCAGGTCATACTGAAGCAGGTTGTGATTTAGCGCGTTTTGCAGGCTTAGACCCTTCGGCAGTGCTTGTGGAAATCTTAAATGAAGATGGCACAATGGCGCGTCGCCCTGATTTAGAGATATTTGCTAAACAACATAATATTAAAATGGGTACGGTTGCTGATTTAATTCGGTTTCGGGTTGAACATGAAAAAACCGTTGAACGCATTGCAAATTGTAAATTACCGACTGAATTTGGTGAATTCAAGCTATGCGCTTATCAGGATACGATTGATAACACAGTGCACTTTGCTTTGGTTAAAGGTCAAATTAACCCAGACATACCGACATTAGTGCGGGTGCATATTCGAGATACATTATGTGATTTAACCGCTAGTATTCATGAAGAATGTGGTTGGCCCATAAATGATGCTTTGCGACGAGTATCAGAAGTGGACTCGGGTGTTGTGGTTATTTTGCAGCAACCTGAAGACATGGCAGCCATCGCTAGACGAATTCAACAATGTTCTAGCAAAGACCAAGGTATCGAATTACAACCTTCTATTGAAACTCATCCTAAAGATTTACGTACTCATGGTCTCGGTGCACAAATTTTAGCAGATTTGGGTGTGAAAAAGATGAAGGTACTCAGTGCGCCAAAGAAAATGCACGGTATTTCGGGCTTTGGTTTAGAAGTCGTCGAATATGTACATCAAGAAGGATAAAATATGACACAATACCACTTAATTGAAGGGAATTTTACCGCCCAAGATGCCAAGTATGTCATTGTTGTAGCGCGTTTTAATGGTTTTATTACTGAAAGTTTACTTAATGGCGCGTTAGATACATTACAACGACATGGCGTTGATGCTGATAAAATTTCCGTCGTTAAAGTGCCGGGGGCATTTGAAATGCCAATGGCAGCCCAACGTTTAGCAAAATTAAAAAAATATGATGCCATTATTGCGTTAGGGGCTGTGATTCGTGGTGGAACACCGCATTTTGATTATGTTGCTGGAGAGTGTACGAAAGGCTTAGCCCAAGTCTCATTGCAATATGATGTGCCTGTTGCGTTTGGGGTATTGACAGTGGATAGCATTGAACAAGCCATTGAACGTGCAGGTACAAAAGCAGGCAATAAAGGTGCAGAAGCCGCCCTCACAGCAATTGAAATGGTTAGCGTATTAGGCAAAATCACTGAATGATGAAAAATATTTTTCAAGCACGTACTACAGCTCGTCAAAAATTAGTACAAGCGTTATACCAATGGCAATTGGCAGGACATAATATTAGGGATATTGAAGACCAGTTCATGGATGGACAGGATATGCGCAAAGCAGATTTAGAGTATTTCCATCAGCTTTTGCACAATATTCCGCCAATGATTAAACAATTAGACGAGGCATTATTCCCCTTTTTAGATCGGGAACAAGGACAGCTTGACCCCACTGAACGGGCTATTTTATGGTTGGGCTGTTACGAGTTAAAACAGTGTCCAGATATTCCATTTCGGGTTGCCATTAATGAATCAGTGGAGTTGGCGAAAAAATTTGGCGCAGATGATAGTTTTAAATATATCAATGGCGTATTGGATAAATTAGCCCAGCATTTAAGTAATCCAACCCAGCCATTACCCAAAGTGATAAAAAAAGTGGCTGCGGCTCGTATGACAAAACCGAAGACCGTGACAAATCCAACAGATAATCCTAAAAAGACAACAACGCTGAGTTTGAAAAAGCCTTCAGAAAACAATTAATGGAAAATATAGACATGTGCAACCATGTTCAGCAGCCAAAATCTTGAAATGATAGCAGAACTTCAACCAAATAACCCCAAAGCCCATGATTCATTATTTAAATGGTTAATCAGTTCTTTTACCCGAGAATTTTTTGCACATTATTTTCCTCAAGTGAATCTTGGCTCATATCGCTTCATAGATAAAGAATTTATTAGCAAATATGAAGCGTTGAAAGAAAGCTTGAAAGGCGATTTATTTTTAATATTGGAAGTCGAAATTGACGGACAATATCAAGAAGTTGCTATCCAAATTGAGCATCAAAGTAAAAGAGAAGATGTTTCAGAAAGACTATTTGAATATTTATGTTACGTGTGGTTACTGAAAAAGAAACCTGTATGGAGTATCGTCATTTACACCGATGATGCCATTTGGCGCAAACCTGTGTCAGAGCAATTTCATTATGGATTTAGTTTAAAGCAGCCACAGCAATATTTTCATTTTGATGTGATTAAGGTTAAAAATGAGAAAAGTCGTGATTTAATCAAAAAACACTCTTTGTTGTGTAAATTGTTAGCCCTTAAAGCCAATGACAAAGATACAGATCCAAAACAATTGGTGTATGATATATATCAAGCAGTTGCAAAATTAAAAGACCAGTTAACCGCCGACCAATTATTATTGATAAACCAGTGGGTAGATTTTTATAAAAAGATTCCAGCCCGTACTTTCAAGCAGATAAAACAGGAGGTCAATATGGAATACGTTGAAACCAC
>JAYQWJ020000342.1:0-5035 GCA_035829175.2 Candidatus Albibeggiatoa psychrophila | reverse complement strand
CGAAGCAGAGCTTCTTGAACATACACTACCAAGCTGAGCTTGGTAGCGAGCTAATCACTTTAGAATAAAATGACTATAACAAATATCAAAAAAACGAATTATTCCCATTCAATTGTTGCAGGCGGTTTGCCAGAAATATCATAAGTAACACGAGATACGCCGCGCACCTCATTGATAATACGGGTTGATAAGGTTTCTAACATGTCATAGGGTAAATGTGCCCAATGTGCGGTCATAAAATCCACTGTTTGCACCGCACGCAATGCCACCACATAATCATATTGTCGCGCATCACCCACCACGCCCACTGATTTCACAGGTAAAAATACTGCAAATGCTTGGCTGACTTTTCCATACCAACCTTGTTTGTGTAATTCTTCCATAAAAATTGCGTCAGCTTGGCGTAAAGTTTCAGCAAATTCATATTTAACTTCGCCTAGAATCCGTACACCTAAACCCGGACCGGGGAATGGATGGCGCATGACAACGCTTTCAGGCAAACCTAATTCAACCCCTAATTTACGCACTTCATCTTTAAACAATTCGCGCAAAGGTTCTAACAATTTCAAATTCATGTCTTCAGGCAAACCGCCCACATTATGATGCGATTTAATCACATGAGCTTTACCTGTTTTTGAGCCAGCCGATTCAATCACGTCAGGATAAATTGTGCCTTGTGCCAACCATTTTGCATTGGAAATTTTTGCCGCTTCTTCATCAAAGATTTCAATAAACAAATTACCGATGATTTTACGTTTCTGCTCAGGATCAGTAATGCCTTTTAACGCATCTAAAAACCGCTGTTCTGCATCAATAACAATTAATTCAATGCCCAAATTTTGTTTAAATGTATTTTCAACTTGTTCTGCCTCATTAAGACGTAACAAGCCATTATTTACAAAAACACAAGTGAGCTGTTTGCCAATCGCCTCATTCACTAACGCCGCCACCACAGAAGAGTCAACACCACCTGATAAGGCTAAAATCACGTGTTCATCACCAACTGCTTGTTTAATATGTTGAAGGCTGTCGTTAATAATATTGGTTGGACTCCATAATTGTCCACAACCACAAATATCATGACAAAAACGTTTTAAAATCCGTGTACCTTGAACCGTATGCGTCACTTCAGGATGGAATTGCAAACCATAAAAATGACGTTGCTCATCTGCAATACCTGCAATCGGCGCGTTATCTGTTGAGGCAATCAGTTTAAAACCTTCTGGCAACTCCGAAACTTGGTCGCCATGACTCATCCAAACGTCTAATAAGCCGTGACCCGAAGGACTGACATGATCCTCAATATGTTTTAATAATGTTGAATGACCATGTGCACGTACTTGCGCATAACCAAATTCACGACTGCCCGCCGTACCCACTTTACCGCCTAATTGAGTTGTCATGGTTTGCATACCGTAACAAATACCTAAAACAGGAATACCCATCTCGAATACGGTTTGCGGTGCTTGATAGCTGACATCGCAATCATTCACGGACTCAGGGCTACCCGATAAAATAATGCCTTTGGGCTTAAAATCTTGAATCGCTTGCGGGTCAACATCATAAGGATAAATTTCACAATAAACCCGTGCCTCACGTACTCGACGCGCAATAAGTTGAGTATATTGTGAGCCAAAATCTAAAATGAGGATTCGATGAGCATGAATATCTTGCATTATTGGTTCTCTAAATTCTAAATGTATGCAGATGAATAAATATCGCTGGCATTTTGGATGGATTGAGCATTATCGTCAAGCATGTTATCTATAGATTGAGTAATGACTTGATAATAGGTCAATTGAATAATTGTTTCTCCCAATTTAGTAAACTGTTATATACTGAAATAACACAAATAAAGAGCCTTTGGATAAATTAAATATAATCTAGGCATTTTGCAGATGGGTTATTCTTGTAACCATAAGATGGCGCGTGATTCTAAAGTCTAGGATTATTATTGATTCCAATAAAAAAGGCTGTCTATATTAAATGAGGAGAGATGGGTGATGGCAAAATTGCGTGTACTATTCGCAACTTCGGAAGCATATCCTGTGATTAAAACAGGTGGACTCGCTGATATTAGCCATGCTTTACCTTATACGTTGCAATCATTGGGAGTGGATGCACGTATTTTGTTACCAGGATATAAAACAGTACTTGAGCAATTGCGCTTGAAACCGTTGAAGGAAAATTTACAAATCTTTGATTGCCTGCCACCGATTCGGATTTTAGAAGGCATGATGTTAGGCGGTGATATTCCCGTTTATGTAATTGATTGTCCAAGTTTATATTATCGAGATGGCGGGCCTTATCAAGATGAAGAAGGTGAAGATTGGCAAGATAATCATTTACGTTTTGGCTTATTGTCCAAAGTTGCCGCGTTATTTGGTGAGCATTTATTTAATTTTAAACCGAATGTTATTCATTGTAATGATTGGCAAACAGGGCTTGCACCCGCCTATCTACATTTCAGCAAATATGCCAAAGCTAAAACCATGATGAGTGTACATAATCTTGCACATCAAGGTGTATTCGGTGCGGAAACGGTGGATTTACTGCATTTACCGCAAGAAAGCTTTAGCATGTATGGATTGGAATATTATGGATTAATGTCCTTTTTGAAAGCAGGTTTATATTATTCAGATTGGATTACAACGGTCAGCCCAACGTATGCGCGAGAAATTCAAACCCCTAATTATGGTTATGGTTTATATGATTTGCTGAGTAATAACCAACATCGTTTGACAGGGATTTTAAACGGCATCAACGAACAAGAATGGAATCCTGAAACCGACGCGTATTTGATGAGCAATTACGACCATACTAACTTTTCAGCCAAATCTAAAAATACCCGAGCATTACGTCAACGCTTAGGTTTAGAAAGTCCGAAGCAAACTCCGCTAATCGGTATGATTACGCGTTTAACCCATCAGAAAGGCATTGATTTAGTTGTGCCCATTATTCCGCATATTATTAATGAAGGTGCTCAATTGGTCTTATTGGGCAGTGGCGATAAGGATTTGGAAGAACGTTTGCAAATTTTAGCCGATGAATATGTAGGTTATTTAAGCGTGAATTTTGGTTATGACGAAGAGTTGGCACATCAGATTGAAGCCAGTGCGGATATTTTTCTCATGCCTTCACGGTTTGAGCCTTGCGGTTTAAATCAAATGTACAGTATGCGTTATGGCACTGTGCCGATTGTGCGCAATACAGGTGGGCTAGCTGATACGGTAGTGGATACTACCCCGAGCCATTTAGACACTGAAACTGCGACTGGATTTATATTTGAGCGTGAAGATGCGTATGAGTTATTGCACTGCGTCCAACGCGCCTTAGTCACTTATCGGGATAAAGCCACTTGGCGACAATTGCGAACTAATGGCATGTGTAAAGATTTTAGCTGGCAATATAGTACACAAAGTTATATTGAGTTGTATGAGAATTTAATTCAACAAGAACAAGTGCACGAAGTTTTGCCAAATTAAAAGACAAGGTTGCCGTTAAGTTAAGAAAAAAATGTTTGCGGCTAAACAAGTTATTAGGCATGTTTACTAAACTCTCAAATTCTATTTGGGAGTATTGCACAAAAGCGTTGCTTCCCGTGTAATCTATTGTTTAAGAAATAAACTTAATAAAAATACAGCTTCCTGTTCTACTTAGATATTGCTTTCTACTCGAAATAATCTTAATTAATCACCAGATTCCGCAGTCAATCAGATCATTATAAGACAACCAACTATCCAATTCAGCTTGAGCTATCGCTTTTTTTTATAATTAATAGCAGACTAAAAAACATTGATACGATAATTTGCGGGATGAACAATTTTTGTCATTGTGAACATGCTAAGATAAGCTTATTCACAAGCTATTGAGTCACAAAAGGTCAGCAATCATGCACAAAATAGTTGTTTTAGGATCAAGCTTTGCCGCATTAACCGCAATTAAAACCTTACGCAAACAAGGTTGGAAAGAACCAATTATCTTAATTGCACCACGCCCCGTTATTTTTTACTATCCTAGTTTAATTTGGGTACCCGCAGGTCTGCGCAATGAACAAGACCTCACGATTGAATTAGAAGATTTTTTTGACCGTAATGACGTGGAATATCATCGTGGCAAAGTATCTGGTTTAGAGCTTGAAAATCGGCAAATCTTGCTTGAAACAGGAGATAAAATCCACTTTGATAGTTTAATCGTTGGCTCGGGTGGACGCTTTATTAAAAAATTGCAGGGTATGGAACATATTTACACACCATGCGAAGGCTATGAAGCAACCAAAGCTTACAGTGACCGCTTGAATAAATTAGATTCTGGCACGCTGGCGTTTGGTTTCTCTGCCAATCCTAAAGAACCCACTGCGGTACGTGGCGGCCCTATGTTTGAATTTCTATTTGGCATTGACACTTTATTGCGCAAGCAAAAACGTCGTGACCAGTTCAAAATGGTATTTTTTAATCCATCAACATCGCCGGGGCAACGTTTGGGTGAAAAAGCAGTAAAAGCCTTGTTAAAAGAAATGGATAAACGTGGCATCGAAACCCATTTAGGTCACAAAATGAAGTCCTTCACTGAGGATAAAGTGATTACTGAAGGTGGTGAGATTCACAGTGATTTGACTTTATTTATGCCCGGAATGACAGGGGCTGCATGGGCTGATAAGAGTGGTTTACCACTGTCAGAAGGTGGATTTATCCAAGCTAACCAGCATTGTAAAGTGGAAGGCTTCGAGCAGATTTACGTTGCAGGTGATAGCGGCAGTTATCCCGGTCCTGATTGGATTCCAAAACAAGCCCATATTGCGGATTTGCAAGCTGAGGCGGCGGCTAAAAATTTATTAGCAGAAATTAAAGGCGAGCCAATTACTAAAACTTTTAAATCTGAATTAGTGTGTATGGTGGATACTTTAAATGGTGGCATGTTGGTGTATCGAGACCCTAAACGTATGATTTTGATGCCAAGAACGATTTTATTCCATTGGGCAAAACGTTGGTTTGAAGGTTATTATTTAAAAGCTTATCGCTAATTGTCTGGAGGG
>JAYQWJ020000341.1:0-1506 GCA_035829175.2 Candidatus Albibeggiatoa psychrophila | reverse complement strand
ACTAAGTATAGATAAGTATGAATAAGTTTTCAATAGCTGCTATCTAACCCTGTTTTCATATGATATAAAACAGAGAATGGTGTTTAGCTAAGTAATTATTTACAAAGTAATTTTTTCACTTCTGCATTATTGCGCCGCCATCGAAAGATTTAATTGTGCTCTTATTGTTTAGAATCCAACAACGCAGAAACATAGATTATTAAGATTCAAAATTCATGTTTCCGCATTTTTATCAACAATTATTGCAGCTCTAAATCCACATATTCAGGTTCAGTTTGCGCTTTTAAATAGGCAGTGACTTTTTTGATTTCTTGGTCGGTAATTTGGCAGCCATGAACCCGCACAGGCATTCCTGTGCCCGCAGTCATATATAACATATCGCCTTGCCCTAATAAATTTTCAGCCCCCATCTGACCTAAAATTGTCCGAGATGCGCTTTTATTGGTCACTTGGAATGCTAAACGTGTTGGAATATTGGCTTTAATCAAACCTGTAATCACACTGACTGTCGGTTCACAAGTCGCTAAAATCACATGAATGCCAGCTGCTCGTGATTTTTGAGTTAATAAGGTGATGGATTCTTCAGCGGCTAAACCAACGCTGGTTTTCATCAATTCACCAATTTCGGAAATAAAAATCACAATATAAGGCAAGAAGCTAGGCTCATTTTGGTCTAAATTCTCAATAAATGGTAAATCATCACCTTCAAGTAAGGCTTTGTTATAACTCTCAATATTGCGCACACCACATTCAGCCATAATACGATAACGATGCTCCATTTCTTGCACACACCATTTTAAAATATCAGGCACATCTGCCACATCTGTTACTAATGGAGTTAATAAATGAGGCAATTCTGCATACTCTTGAAAATCGTGCTGCTTATTGTCTACAACGACCAAACGTAATGATTCAGGTGGCGTTTTATACAATAAACTCATCAATAAAGTGTGCAAACCTGTATTTTTTTCATCAGTTTGACTACCTGCAACCAAAATATGGGGAATGCGTGCCAAATCGAGTGTCACCACTTCACCTGTAATATTTTTACCTAATGCTAGATTTAAAGCAGATGATTTAATAAATGCGTGAGACTCTAATAATTCACGTAAACCAATCGTTTGACGTTTTAAGTTTGCGGTTTCAACCCCTAATATCCCCGGCATGGTTTCAACAATTTGCGGATGAGGACTTTCTAAAGCATTACCTAAGGCGGCTGCCATATCGTCCAAGTGCATTTTGTTAATCGGTGTCACCGTTTCTAATTCAAATCCTGTTAACACGGGACCTGGATGGATTTCCTTGATTTTAATTTCAACTTGAATATTCGCAAAACCCATTGTCAGCCAATGATTTAAGTCTATGATGCTTTCTTGCACTTGTTCAGGCATTGGATTCAAAAGTGGCAAAGTTGGCAATTGAAAAACTTTATCATCTAAAATTGGAATATCAACACTGGGTTCTGGCTCAATCTTCTCTACAGGCTTACTCGTTTCGATTTTTTCG
>JAYQWJ020000340.1:0-2174 GCA_035829175.2 Candidatus Albibeggiatoa psychrophila | reverse complement strand
AATCAATCTACTGATACAAATAACACAGACACCAATCAATCTACTGATACAAATAACACAGACACCAATCAATCTAATAATTCAGGACAGGATTCGGGCAACAATCCATCGAATAGCTCGGGACAAAATTCAGACTCAAATCAAATTAATCCATCAGCACCACCTACAGTTGTTTTAAGTAATAGTGAATCTGTAACTCAAGCTGCCAATATTGGCGGTCAAACTGTGCAGGATTTGACTATTGCTCAAGGCGGCAGTGTATCCAATGGCACGTTAGCGGGTTCTATCAATAGTGAAGGTTTAATCAGCAATATAATTATTGATACAGGTGCAACATTGAATGGTGGCTTAATCAGTGGCTCAAATATTAACAATGGCACAATTCGAGATGCGACGATTACCGCATATTCAGAAATTACAGGCGGTTTATTTGAAGGTGATATTATCAACCGTGGCATGCTAAGCAATATTCATTTAGGGATAGGATCGACGCTTACAGGCGGGACACTCAGTGACATAATACAAAATAAAGGCACTATTTTCGATGTTAGTTTAAATGCTCAAACCCGTCTCATCGGCGGTGTGATGGGCGGGATAATTAAAGGCTCAGCAGCAAAACCCGCGTATTTAGGCGCAGTTGAGATTTTATCAGGCGCAACATTGAGCCATGTCCGTATCAGTCCAACCACACAATTACCCGATGATGTTGTGATTGGCGAAGGGGTGATTTTTCCGACAAGTTATAATCAGCCCAGTTTTGCAGATTTTGGCATTGATGAAACTCAGTTAAGCAATATGGATATTAAAGCATTTCAAGGAATTGAACCTGCGGTACTTGGTTTATTTGAACCTAAACATTTACAACAATTACCATTAGCCATTTTTGCAGAATTTGAAGCCGCTGACATGAGTTATTTACAGCCTGCAACAGTTTCCGCACTCAGTGTTGAACAGCTTGAACAATTGCCACTGGACGCACTCGCAGGTTTGACCGCTAACAATGTAGATGCTTTAAATAGAGACGTGCTTGAAACGATGAACGCTGAGCAATTGACCGCCATCACACCTGAAGCCATTCAACAAGCCGTACAGCCTGCGAAAATTTTCACCCAACTCAATCCAGAAAAAATTAGTCCCGCACAACTCAAAGCCTATTTACCCAAGGATTGGACAATTGATGAGGAGACGGGAAAAATCACCACGCCAACGGGCACAAAATTAACTTATAAAGCCTTGCAAAATACTGTTGTTCAACAAGCGGGCTTGCCAGAAATTGCAGATTTATCAACCAGCTTTAGTTTAGGTGGCACAGGTGACAGTTCCGCGCAACAAGATTTAAATACAGGGTTACAACAATCAGTAAGTCTTGATAGCGTTGACCTTAATCAATTTATTTTTACCCAGAATGAACAGGGCATCTTAAATATTATTGGTGAAGGCGATTATGCAGGGATTAAATTTGCGTTTTTACCGGGGGTTAATAATATTGAGCAAGCCCCGTTAGATGCGCCTGTCGGATTGGCACAAGATGAAGGTGGTTTTTTCATTATGATTACGCCTGAGCAGCAAGAATTTTTCCTCACACCATCGAGCAATGATCCTGTTGGATTGGTCAATGTTTTAGGGGGCGAGTCTATTACAACAAATGATACTGAGCAAACCAATCAAGCTTGCGAATACAACGACTCCGTTGCAAAATTTAATCAGTCTGGCGATGTTTTGCTGAAAATCTCTCAGGATGATAATACTCGTAACCGTAACACGCGTGGATTTGAAACAGAGGTACATGTTGTCGGTATGTTTGACGCATTTGTTGAGCCTGCCCCCGATGATTTTTGTATTGATGGTGAATGCGATTGGGCGCAAATGCCAGATAATTTACAAATGGGGATGCACTTTTCTGACAATCTCCGCGCATTGCAACAATCTTATGTAACCTATCCCGATGGCTCATCTCAAGTGGTTTATCCGACGGTATTATACCCTGAGAAATTTGAGAAACTTATCGCAGCATTAGACGGTATAGAAAAAGTGATTTATCAAGCTGATGGCAGTTTCAAAGTCATTTATTTTGGTCAAACAGCAACGCTTTATCCTAATTTTGAGACGCAAGTGACAGCTTTGCCGAATCCTAATGCACTGGTTAAGCCAAGTATTGAATTTCAAGAAGGGGG
>JAYQWJ020000339.1:0-2540 GCA_035829175.2 Candidatus Albibeggiatoa psychrophila | reverse complement strand
TGCTGGCGATTCTGATGCCGATTTTTGAATTAAACCAGTTGGTACAATAATCTCTCTTACGGCTGATGTGGAATGAAAAAGCTAAGCAGTAAAGTTTTCATCAATTTGAAAAGAAATAACATCAATGCCAAAAAACTGCCGAAAAAAATGTTTTAACCGACATTCCGCATATAATTTAAAAAAAGTGTATTTTCGGTTTTTATTTTGCAATTTTTCTGCTGATTGAGAACGCCCCCTAGATATTTTTTTGCTAATTTTCAAATTATTTATTAAACTCCTTTTTAATTATTTTACGTGGGATATTTGCGACTAAACATTGAAGAGCAAAGTCATGCCTATATTGACCTTTTACATCAATGAGCAAGTGTCCTAACTTTAGCAAAAAGGTACTCTTTAGAAATGTCTTCTGATACAACAAGCCAAATTGAAACAAGGCTTCTGCAACTTATTTTATTTATTGTTATTTTTCTTTCTTTTTTACATTACGCAAGTTTTATTGGTAATACCTTAGATTATTCATGGATGGCAGGCTTAGGAATTGCGTATAAACAAAACTTACAATATGGCACAGAGCTGATTTTTACTTATGGTCCATTGGGCTATTTTTATAATGCAACAGCACCTTATGATATAGATTTATTTGCTTCATTTATCGCGTGGCAATTTATTGCTGCGTTTGTTATTGCTTTATTATTTATGTTGTATGGACAACAAGTTAGAGGTCTTATTAATAAATGGATTTATTTCTATTTAGTCTTGATGTTGTCGGTACAATCTGTTCATTTAGTTGATTCAGTGTATTATTTATTGGTATTGCTGATCGTTGCACTGGTTGTCAGTCCACCTGCTTTTGTGCAAAAAAATACATCGGCTATAAACTGGCTTCTCATGTTGTTAATCCTAAGCCTTTTTGCCACTTTAGCGATGACTAAATTTGTATTATTTCTGATTACAGGCTTTAACATCATTATTATCAGCATCATTATTGGCAAGCGTTATGGTTGGCTTAAATGTCCTTTTGTAATAGCGGCTTATGCGATTCTAATCATGGGGTTATGGACATTACTAGGACAATCTGTAGAAAATCTACCTGCTTTTATTATCAACTCTTTAGAAATCAGTCGTGGCTATAATGCAGCTATGCTATCAATAGGTTCAAATTATGAAATGTTGTTAGTGATAACTGTATTAGGCTTGACTATGTTGATAGGTTTAATTTCTGCTTTTACGCCTAAATTCAATATTGAGCGCCTCCTGTTAGCCTGTTCCATTGGATTTAGTACCTTTCTGATCTTTAAAGCAGGGCTGGTGCGACATGATGCGCCTCATGCGTCAATTTTCTTTGCATTTTTAATGCTTATCCCTTTTATGTTCGATTATGAAGAACAAATGAAATTAAGTATCCGTACATTATTTCATAGCCTCCGTTATATGGTTATCTTGTTGTCTGTGATTGGTCTTATTAGCACAAATCAGTTTATTACTGTTAATACCATGTTCACGCAATGGAATCAGCATTTGGTCGATAATACCAAGAATCTTTTGAAACTGCCTCAGTTACAACAGCATTATCATAATGGTTTTGCTGAATCACAAAGAATCTTAGATTTGCCCAAAGTACGTGAAATTATTGGTGAAAAAACGCTGGATATTTTATCTTTTGAACAAGTCACCTTATTTCTAAATAAATTTAATTGGCATCCTCGTCCCATTTTTCAAAGCTACAGTGCTTATACAACACGTTTACTCAATGTTAACGGCAATTTTTATGGTAGCAAACAAGCCCCTCAATTTGTGTTGTTTAAACTGCAAACCATTGACGGACGTTTTCCCATGATGGATGACATTGAAGTAATTAAAGTGCTTATGCGAGATTATGTTCCCGTTTTAAAGGAAAAAGGCTATCTGTTATTGCAACATGCGCCACGCGGACAAGGCAGAGTTGCCGAAGGGGATATATTACTACAGCGCAAAGTAAAATTTGATGAAGCGGTAGACATCTCTGATTTTAACACTAAGCCGTTATTGCTCAGTCTTGAGTTTAATAAAACAGCAATAGGTGAAGTATTTTCATTTTTATACAAATCATCTTTGGTTTATATGGAATTGACAACCAGTACAGGTCTACAATTACGCTATCGTATTATGCCCAACATGATGGAAACAGGGGTGTTAATTAACCCATTGATTATAAATAAAAAACAATTTGTTAAATGGTATAAAGGGAAACCTTTAACCCCCATCAATAAAGTGAAAATCATTGTGGACAATACCGCAGGCGTGACTTTATTTGAAGAGAACATAACACTTAAATTAAGTGAATATCCTATTTTGCCACCTTCTAATATTGCGTACATTCATTAAGATAACAGTGTGAGTGATGGTGTGTAGCACCGTCATTCCTCTCCGATATTGGCAATGGATTCAACAAAAATCAATCCTTTTAAAAATCACCTGTTTCATCTGTTACGGCTGATGTGGAATGAAAAAGCTAAGCAGTAAAGTTTTCATCAATTTGAAAAGAAATAACATCAATGCCA
>JAYQWJ020000338.1:0-5582 GCA_035829175.2 Candidatus Albibeggiatoa psychrophila | reverse complement strand
TGTATCATGAAACAGTGGGATTTTAACATACCGCAGGTGCGACTGCCTGATAAGCTTAAAAATATTTGTTTTCCAATTCGTTTATTGTGTATTAATTACCCTAAAACTTAACATAATAAGGGAAATTAAAATGCAAACGTTAAGAAAGCAGGTATTCATGCTACTTTTTTTAATAACTATTGTTGGTGCAATGCCAACTTATTCTTTTGCGATGGATAATGATATTCATATATCTAAACCTGTTGTCTCGAATAGCGAAAAAGAAGTAGCTTTAGAAGCTATTAGAGTTTTAGTCAATGAACAAGGCTATACCCGTGTAATTATTGGATTAGCAATTGATTTTAAGCCTGAAGGTGAATTGACTCAGAAAGAGATTGATGAGCAACATGAAGCAACGGCAGAGACTCGTCAAAGACTCTTAGCTGAAATCAAAGAACATTTTGATTTTGCATTAGAAGAGTATTTCTTTGAAACAATTCCCTATATCACTGTAAATATTAACCAAAAGATTCTAGATTTTCTAGCTCAACACCCTCTTGTTAAAACAATTCAATTAGATGAAACAATTCCTCTTTCCACACCATCCCTTAATATGGAGGTAATTCAATGAGATACCAAAATCTATTTCCCGATAAAAGCCGATTGCGGCTATATAGTACGGGAATATTCCTACTAACTCTGCTTTTTTCTCTCTCGATAAGAGCAAATGAACTCATTGTGCCACAAGATTTGACTAATGAAATTAATCAAAATTATGTGGCAAGAGCAATTATTGGTTTAAAAGTTGACGCACAACCTGAAGGTGAACTGAATGGTGCAGCAGCAATACAAGACCAACGTAATACTATATCCCAAACCCAACAGAGCTTTTTGCAAGAACTCACTCAGGATGTATGGGGTGACTTAAGTTTTATTGGCGGTGTGGGAGATAGTGCTGCTACGATACAGGCAGAAACAACCTTTGAAACAATTCCTTATTTAGTTTTAAAAGTTGATAGTTATTCTTTATCAAAAATCAAAGAAAACCCAAAAGTTGCTAGTATTCAGCTAGATGAAATGATTCCTTTATCACTTGCTCAAAGTGTGCCATTAGTTGGTGCAAATAAAGCGTGGACGAAAGGTCATTCAGGTTCTGGTTATGCTGTAGCTGTATTGGATACAGGTGTTGATAAAACACATCCAATGCTTTCAGGCAAAGTGATTGCAGAAGCTTGTTATTCAACAACAAGTAGTTTGACCTCTAGCGTATGTCCTAATGGCTCTAATAGCCAAATAGGTAATGGAGCAGGTATGCCTTGTTCTTCAAGTTTATCTGGTTGTTATCATGGTACTCATGTTGCCGGGATTGTTGCAGGTGACAATGGAATTTTAAAAGGAGTTGCTAAAGATTCAAAAATTGTTGCAGTCCAAGTGTTTTCTCGGTATGGAACTGGAGTAACTGCATGGTCATCTGATCAAATTAAAGGACTTGAGTATGTATTATCTTTGCACAAAAATGGTACAAAAATAGCCTCTGTTAATATGAGTTTAGGCTCACGAAATGTATATGCTGCTTATTGTGATGGTATTCAACCCGCAACTAAAGCAGTTATTGATAATTTACGTTCTGTTGGTATTGCAACAATTATTGCGTCAGGAAATAGTAGCAGCTCAACAGGCATAAGTTCTCCTGCATGTATTTCTTCTGCTATTAGTGTTGGTGCTACAGCTAAAAACGATGTTGTTGCATCTTATTCCAATAGTATAGCCTTTTTAAAACTACTAGCTCCAGGGTCGTCAATTGTTTCATCAATGCCAGGGAATAGAACTTCTGCATTAAATGGCACATCAATGGCAGCCCCTCATGTTGCTGGTGCATTTTCTGTATTAAAAGCAGCATCTCCTAGCTCTACTGTCAACGAAATTCTGAGTTGCTTACAAACAACAGGTAAGTCTATTCGAGATGGACGTAACAATATTACCAAACCTCGCATCCAAGTAGATGAAGCACTTACTTGTTTGTTGCCAGCACCTGATATTAAAGCTGCACCTACAGTTTTAGATTTTGGTAATGTAACTGTTGACAGCTCTACAGCTTTTCAAACCGTTACAATTACTAACTCAGGCAATGCAGACTTAAATATAACGGGTTTAAGCATTTCATCATCTGAATTTGTATTACAAAATAATACCTGCAAAACAGTGGTTCCATCTAAATCTTGCACTTTCCAAGTAGTTTTCAAACCCAAAATTGCAGGAGTTAAAGCAAGTAATGTTGTTATTTCTTCAAATGATCCTGATACTGCTTCATTATCTATTTTGCTTAAAGGTAACAGTTTTGCAGATTGTGCTATCAATGCTACAGCAGGTAAAGGAGGTACTATATCACCATCTGGTTCCATAATCTCTGCATGTGGTACAACTAGAACATATACTATAACTCCTAGCTCAGGCTATAAAGTATTAAATGTTTTAGTAGATAATAAATTAGTAGGGGCTGTATCTTCACATTCAGTTAAATGTGATTGTCCAAACGGAACAAATGTTCGGAAAACTATTGCTGCTTCATTTGCTGCTTTAATTCCTAATATTGCAGTTACGCCAACTTCTGCTAATTTTGGTGAAATTCTTGTAAATAAAAGCTCATCTGCAAAATCTTTCACTGTCTCAAATACGGGTGATGCCAACTTACAGTTAGGTAAAATTACTGTATCCAATAGTGAATTTGTATTAGCAGATAATTGTTCTAATAAATCACTTGCACCAAAAAGCTCTTGTGCTGTTACTGTTACCTTTAAACCAACAAACGAAGGTAGCCGAAGTGGTACGATGGTTGTTCCTTCCAATGACCCTGATACTGCCAAAGTAAATGTATCATTACAAGGTACAGGCAAAAAAGGTGCGCCTTTAATGGATGTTTCACCAACTTCTATTAATTTTGGTGATGTTGAAATAGGTAAATCTTCTGAAACGAAAACCATTACTGTAACTAATAAAGGTACAGCAGTAATGTATATTGCAGTCGCTTTACTAGAAGGTACTAACAAAGCTGACTTCACAATTGTTAGTACAACTTGTGCTGCTAAAACGTTTATTCCTAATCAATCATGTACTATTGAATTGCAACTTAAACCTGGTACAGAAGGTCAAAAAACAGCTCAACTTAAAATTGTTTCTCCTAACGCGGGTAACAAACTTTTATCTCTTGTAGGTAATGGGATTATTATTGATACTCTTGCATGTTCAGCAACACCAACTATTACTTCTAAAGGAACAGGTAACTGGAGCAGTGCAAGTACATGGGACGCTAATCGTATACCAAATCGAAATGACGTTGTCTTAATTGAAGATAAACATAGTGTTACATTACCTTACTATTCTTACATGCCATCAGTAAAAGGCGTATGTAATCATGGTACGATTTGGAATAGTGTAAGTTATTGGAAATGGCGATACTATAAATGGAGATGGTTTAGTTGGTGGAGATGGCGTTGGTATCACTATTATGCTGGTAATTCTCGCTTACATGCTAGTGATTTCATAGATAATCATGGTCAAATTCGTGGTACAAATAGTATCAATAGCTTTAGTTGGTGGTGGTCTAGTCGTCGTGCTGGTAATCTCTACTTATACAGTAATGGAGAATTCACAAATTATCCTAAAGCACTAGTTAAAGGCGGTGATGGTATTACTCGTGGTACTTATGGTGCAGCAGGTGGCAATGTGTATATACGTGCAGCTAAAATTCATAACTATGGTACTTATGGTACAAGTAGCTTTGGATCAATTTTAGGTGGTCATGGTGCAAATGGCTCATATCGTGGTGGTCATGGTGGCTATGCTTATACTATTGCTTACAATGGCTATTTGAAAAATGGCGGTATTATTTGCGCAGGCAATGGCGGTAGTGGTCGTTATGCTGGTATAGGTGGTCGTCTCTATGTGAATGGTAGACCTTATACACGTCTTAACGGTGGTACTTTATGCACAGGTAAAAATGGTAGTGGTCGGATTGATCCTAATGTGATTTCACTAGCAGGTAAAGATACTAAAATTGAAGGTGGTGATATTACTATCTTTGGTGGCAAAGACTTCGTTATTGACCTAACTGACATGTCAGAAGGCGCGATTTCTACAGAAAGCTTAACATTAGCAGTAGGTCCTGGCGGCATGATTGATTTACGTGGTAGTAACGCGAAAATTTTAAGTGTCAAAGGTGAGCTAAAAATCTTCTCTGACAATATCATGCTTGATGAAGGTGTTATGCTTGAAGACATCGTGCAAGCAGATAAAATCACAGTTGCGCCAGCTAAAATCATTTACGATTTAACTGTCGATGGTCCTGAATCCATTGCAGGTAAAGCAGGTGATACCTTACCTATCGCGTTAATGGTAACCAATACTGGTCCAGAAACTGATAGCTATACTGTTAGTTTGGCAAATAGTAAAGGATGGAATTTAAGTCAAGTTCCTTCAACATTTACTGTTGAGTCTCAACAAACTGAAGAGTTTAACCTTGACATTTCCTTACCAGAGGAAGAAGGTGAAAACACAGTGCTTGTTACTGTTACCTCACAAAATGACACTGATGTCAGTAAAACTTTAGAAATCAGAGTTCACTCTGCTAATGAAGTTATTGAATTATCAGTAAATGACGATGGTACAGTTGATTTAAGTCCAATTACTGATGACCTCAGTGAAGGTGGTGATACTAGCCAAGTTGATGAAAATGGTGACTTAATAGGTATTCAACCTATCGGTAGCTATAACATCGGCGGAACAATTTTGGACGCATCTGGTAATCCAATGGTTGGTGTGACAGTCAAAGCTGGTGACCAAGTTTCTGTTAGCGATGATGTTGGTAACTGGGCAATCGGTGGTCTTGACCAAGGTGATTATGCAGTAACTGCAAGCAAAGCGGGTCATAGCTTTAACTCTGTAGATGTTTCACTAGAAGGTGAAGAAACACTCCGTACCGTTACTTTACAGGGAGAAGTAAGTATATTTAGTGTACGTGGTAGCCTGAAAGACAATAAAGGTAGCTTCCTTCCTAATGTGACTATACGCATTGGAAACATCTCTACTGTTACAAGTTCAAATGGTACTTTTGAAGTTACTAGCTTAACTAATGGTGACTATATCGTTACTGCTAGTGTAGATGGTCATGCTGTCAAATCTCAAAACATTACAATTAGTGGTGCTGATGTTAGTAATGTAGAGCTGATAGCAATTAATCTGGTTGATTACAAAGCTTCGGGACATCTTAGTGATGAACAAGGTAATCCATTTGTCAGTGCAGTTGTCCAAGTCGGTGATAAAATCACTACGACAGATAGTAATGGTTATTGGGAAATCACTGGCTTAGAAGAGAGACAGTATGAAGCAATTGCGCGTATCAATGGCTACACCTTTGAGCCTTTAAGCTTTATAACAAGTCATAACACACCTGATGTTACGGTAGAAATGTCATCTCCAACCTCAGCATTAGACGCGACAATTGAACAAACTCCAACGCTAGTATTAGAAGGTGAGCCTACCTTAACTTATACTATTGAAGTGAAAAACAATGGTCACGTCACTGCAACAGGTATCACATTAGTCAA
>JAYQWJ020000337.1:0-9368 GCA_035829175.2 Candidatus Albibeggiatoa psychrophila | reverse complement strand
AGTTATCAAGATAGAAAAGTGACACTTCAAGTGGTTGAGTAATTTGAGATGTGTTGTTGCTGATTTTTTAAAATCGATACGGCGCGGAGCATCTGGGCTGCATTCCAACAAAGACCGTTGGAATGAAAAAAATCGTTCATTCGGGACTGCCAGTCCTAACACATAAACCGAAATTGACTATAGCAGTCCTAATATCTTTAATGCTCACTTGCAAAACAAGTTTTGCACTCCTGTGCGATGATTTGAGCTATGACCTCTAATCATCATCAATCAAAGCCAGCATCATATCTGCAATTGCATCCGAAGCCCCTAAATAAGCGGTGATATGAATTTTAACTTGTGGATATTGTGCTTGTTTGGCAGCCACTTCTTCAGGAATATCTTGCTGAACATGTCGTCCTGCTGACAAAAAATAAGGTAATAATAAAATCTGTTCTGCCCCTAATCTCACACACTCATCAATACCTTCTCCAATGCTGGGTTGTGCCAATTCTAAGAACGCATGAGAAATGGAAAGATATTTGCCGCCCGCTTTTTCCCTAATAGTTTGGGTTAATTGTTGGACTTCCAAATTTGATTTAGAACGACGACTACCGTGCGCGGCAATCAATAAACTCGTGGCACTCATTTAAGTTGATACCTGTTGTGATGTGACTTGCTTAGCATTATTTAACTGTATATCATAGCATACAACTATTTGATTCAATATTAAAAAGTATTAATATACATCAAATTAGATGCGGTCATAAGGATATGTTATTAATAAAATAATATGATTCATTATCAATATATTAAAACTTGCATTCGCTATCAAACATATCAGTTTCAGTTGACTATGCTCACTGAGCCGCAGTATTTTTTGTTCAAACAATTTATTAGCATACTGGGCGAAAACACTAATCCTGTAGACTTTCCTGTCTTACATATTAAACATACCTTATTTTTTATTGATGTCCCTAATTATGGTTTTCCCTATTTTAAGCTAACATTTTACAAAGCTGTACCATCGCAGGAAGTCGCATACTATTTAAATAAAATTAATGACTTCCTAAATAAAATACTCTCAAAGGAGGAGAAAACATAATGGGAGAGGACATTTTACATGTGATTAACACCACAGACTTGTTCATCAAGCTTAATGAAAAACGCAAATTAGAACAACATGATGAAGTTGAACATCATTTGATTGCAAGTAAGCTTGGTATTCTATTCGCGCTTAATTCAAATAGTTATGTTAATTTTAAAAGTGAGTTTATCGAGTTAAGTACCCCTCTAGTCACCACTTTAGAACATATTTTTGTTGAACATTTTAATACTGAAATGTCTGTTGAAATTCAAGCAATGGTGATGACACCGATACAGATGGAACAGGAAATTGCATCTAACATCCCAAAGTCTAATGACCGACATACAGGTTTCTTTGGTAAATTGAGAAGCTTGTTTTCTGGCAAACCTAAATTGGCATAGCCACCTGATTCAAGGAGATAATAATGACTGATTATCAACCAAATATTGTGCATCAAGGCGGACAAACCCAAATTGGTAGTTTAAATCGCGTCTTCCACTGTAATCACTACAACGCTCATTTACAAATGGTGGTGCGAATGACCAAAGGGATGCCAAATCATGAGCCTGAACGTTTATTAGTTGATGCTGTCACCCCACTTATTCAACATTTACAACAAGGTGGCTATTCTCAAGATGATTTAATTAAAGAGTTTGCATTGTGTGGTTTTGGGATTTTACAGCAACACGATGATAATACTTGGTATACCCCGCATTCACATTACAGCGAAACAACGTATTCACATGGTAAACCTGATAAAACCTGCTTTTTTAACAGTGGTTATATTCAAGCCTTGGCTAATCAACATGTTGAAGAAACAGAATGTCAAATGTTGGGCGCAGAACAAGATAAATATGTGACGACGGGACAGCCATTGCAAGTGAGTCCTTATTTAAATCTTGATATGCCTTTGCAAACCAATTTACCTGCACGGTTTGATTTTGAAGATTGCCAACATTTTAACACCCGTGTTGATGAGGCGGAAATTTTGGTGGCGGTGCAAGGTTTGCCATTATATGGGCGCACTGGCGCAGGTGAAACAGGTTTAATTGATGCGTTTGGTGTGGTCTTGACCAATCATTTTGCTGATTATTATAACCGTATTTCTTATGAAACTTACTTTGCAATGCGTCATGCGGGTTTACCTGAAGAAGATAGCAAAGAGATGTTTATTCAATCAGGGCATATTTGTGCGTTTAATACCTTTGGCGGCATTATGAGCAGTCCAGAATGGCACGCCGTTGTTGAGCCTATGTGTGATAATCGTGAAGATTGGTTTCATGGCATGATAGCGATTATTAATGCTTTCGGTTGGGGCTTATTCCGAGTTGAAAAAATTGACGTGGAAAAAGAACTGATTGTTCGGGTTTATAATTCGTATGAAGGTGTTGGATTTAGACGTATTTATCCTGCAACCGACGAAAAGAATATTTCATTTTTAGGTATGGGAGCGGTTTTAGGTTTGGTGCATTTATTGTGGAAAGTGGATATTCGAGAAAAGCTGACATTGAATCAAGAATTTTATGTCAACCAGTTTAATAATCCACATAATCGCTACAATGTGGTGCAAACTCATGCTATTGCAGCAGATGATGAGTATGACCGCTTTGTTGTGTATAAGTAATAGATAATTTCAATTCGATTGCCAGCATTTAAATTGTCGGCAATCAAAACTTAAAAGCTATACACAGCCCGTTGGTTTAGGTAAACCTGCATAACGTGCGGCTTGTTTCCCTGGTCCATAAGGGAATAAGGTATATAAATATTTACTATCACCTTTCTCTTTACCCAATTCGGTTTTAGCTAATTTTGTTAATGCACGCATCGCGGGCGCTGTGCCATTATCTTCATAGAATTTTCTAATCAAATTAATCACTTCCCAATGTGAATCACTCAGCTCTAAATCATCGCGTTTAGCTAATGCGGCTGCCAAATCTTTTGACCAATCAGATAAGTTGGCTAAATAGCCTTGATCATCAGTTTCAATTGTACGACCGTTAACTTCTAATTCCATTTGAGCTACCTTATAAAAGTTGATTGTTTAAGTAGGATATTAAGGCATACAATAAGGTTTCTAGGCGATATTATCAAATAAATTTTGTTTATGTTTAGCAGTGGAATCAGCTTATACCTTTAAAAACGTGCCTATTCTAATAATTGAGTAAAATAGGCGATACAAACTTTATCTGTATCCATAATAATTTGTTTTGATTGACAATCTCCTTCAAAATGGTCAAATTTCCAGTTGCTCGCTGCTTTAATTTGGAAGTCTAAAATTTGATTATCAGGATAAATTTGCCCACATTCTTTAGCACAACCATTGACTGAGCCAAGTCCTTCTATTTTGAGCGTCAGTGTAAATTTGCCTTTACAAGCTTGGGTTTGAATTGTGGAATGGGCAGGAGGCGAGGATTCACCATTAAAACCATAGGCTTTAACAACATAATTATAAGTCATACTGCAATTGAAGTTGTTGTCACGATAACCAACGGTATGTGCGGTTGTTTTTCCAATTTCGCGTCCATTACGCTCGATAATATAACCTGCTTCACTATTATTTGTATCGTTCCAAAATAAATTAACATATTGATCATCAAGCATAAATGCTGTCAATCTATCAGGGGCTTGAAGTTCAGTACAAGGGAAGGTTTCTACAGATATTTCAGCCGATTTTAAAGAACGCCCTTTTTTATTGAGACTAAACAATTCATAAGCATAAACAGCATTACAATGCACTTCTATATCTTGATAATAACGTGAATTTTCTGGCAATGACGCAATCTTAACCTCATCGCGCTTTAATACAAAAGAGTCTTCATTGTCACTATTATCTTCCCATTTTAGTAAGATTTGATTGTCTATTAATAATTTTGCAACCAACTCATTAGGCACAAGCGGTGGTTGTTCTGCATCATTATCAATAATGCTGATATCGACAGTATTTGTATTCTCGCCATCAACACTAAAAACTAAGTTTTCACTGGCATAGATCAAGTCTTGAGTGCGGACAATATGAGACAGCATTGCGGAGTGTATACCTTCAAGCTGGGTGTCTGGAATCGCAGAAATTTGTACATTTTGAGCTTGATACCACGTTTCAGTATTAAATATTAAATTGCTTGGATATACCATTGCCTGATTGTCATAAGGTATGATTTTGATATTAACGGGTTTTTGCGGAATAGTGCTTAAATAAACAGCATAATTATCCGTTGTTTCTTCTTCTATTAATTGGCTTGAACCATTGGTTTGTTTAATAACAATACCTGCATCATTGTCTTGTATTGGAAAACTTAGATTCGAAGTCAGATTATGATAATCTTTATCTTTGCTTTGAGTATGATGCTGCACTTTTCCATAATGCCAACCCTCAACTAATTGATCATCTACTGGCACAAGAAATATATCAATAGGCTGAGTATCTTCTAAGCTAAATGTGACCGCTTGCCCAGCTTCCGCATCATTAACACTCAATTGCGGGTCAGGTGTAATGGTTAATATCACGGGTTCAGTTGGAATTTGAGACAAGGAAATCGCGTAACTATCCCCCATTCCATCTTCTGACAATTCATATTCTTTGCGTGATTTTGTGTGATAAACCAACACCTTGGGTCTTACTCTGTGAATAAAATCCTCTTGAGTTGAACTAGGAATGAAATTATTATCTCCCGCATATTCTGCATGAAAAACATAGTCTTGATATTCAGCTAAGCTTATTCGGCATAAGCCTTGACCTCTGTCTTCTGGTTTCAATTTATAGTGACAGCTTTGTAGACCATTGCTCACAGTGACTAAGCCCGTGGGATTAACTCCCGATGGACTAGTGACTTGGAAAAACAATACAACCGCTTGAGAAATTTGGCTTAAGGGTGGAAATGAACGCAATAATTCAATCTTTGACTCGACGGGAACAACCGTAATATAAAAATAAGTAACGGCGTATAAACCATGAGGGTCTGTTGCTTTGACTTCAACTTTGCTAACACCCGCGTGTTTATAAGTTAAATCTAAAAAATTTTTTCTAATCTTGGGACGTACAACATCGGGCTGGGTATTTTCTAAGATTTCATACTGCATTTCATCACGCTGATTATCAACATCATGAAAATATTTATCGAGTTTATAGGCTTGAATCGGCGAACCATAAACGACATCAATATTTTTGCTTCTGAGTGCCAACGGTCCATCATTGACGGGATTAATTAAAACCGAGATTTCTATATCATCTGTATTATCATAATTATCAGCTACTTGAATTTTAAAACTATCCGTGCCGTGATAATGTGGGCTGGGGGTGTAATTGATGGTTTGAGCATTATTATTACCACTCATATTAATTGTGCCATGCTGTGGACTGGTCGCAATTGTCCATTTAAGTTTATCGTATTGACTATCAACGGCTGTGAGCACAATAGGATAAGCAGTTGGTTGGCTACTTGGCTCTTGGCTATTATCCTCTTGTAATATCACTTCTAACCATTCGCCTTCTATAATTTGCGGCGGCTTATTTTCCAGTGTCTCTAAATGTATTTCATCGACTCCAGCACTTTGCAATGGCCAGAGCAGTACGATAGAAAATAGACTAATACCGATTAAATGTTGCAGTGATCGCATTGGGTGTTTGTCATGTTGTTCAAGGAAATATCAAAACTTTAACGCAAAAAACAGACAAGTCAATTTGATTTTTGTTTTTTGATTACGGATTTTGAATTAAATAGTTCGTTATTCTAGTTTGATGATACAGTTTTAAAAACTGAGGAGTTGCACAATTCAGGATGAACTGCTCATCCAATACCAAGTCATCATTAGATTAATCAGTTTGGTGTGGGGTAATTGTACAAAGTGTTGATTGTTACGTTTTCCTAAATTGATGCCTGTTTTCCACTGTGCATTTTTGCCAATTATCAATTGTGCCTATGTTATTTTCGACTAACCAATCAACTACTTTATACAAAGGATGATTGGGTTTGATGACTTGCAAACTCATGGTTTTATTCATAACTTTTCAATTAGCTCTTTAGCTTTTCTGCTGCCATGTCTTTGACCATAATATCTAACAACCATACTTGTTATAATTGAAATTAAATCCTGCATCAAATCTTCCTTATCTGAACTCGTCTTATTTGCAATAATAACTTCTCCATTAAGTAAGGTTTCAATGTAATGAAAACCAAATCGAGTCAATCTATCTTTGTGCTCAACAACTAATCTAATTGGTGTCTTAACTTTAAGGATTTTTTCCAACTTAGGACGTTTATCATTTAATCCCGACGCAATCTCAGTAACCACTTCTTCAACAATCCAACCATTAGCTACACAGAATGTTTGCATTCTTTCTGCTTGCCTTTCTAAATCTTTTTTTTGTTTAAGAGAGGATACACGGGCATAAACAATCGTTCTTAACGGTAAAAGGTTTTCTTCAACAGGAACAACAATTCGTCCTGTCTCATTTTTATAAGCCCCTTCTATACGCCCAGCATGAAAACGATTATAAGCTCCTCTATAGGAGTAACCATTTTTCTTTGCCCACAAAGATAATTTTATCAAGTTCATGTAGTCAATATAACATAATATGTAATAAAAAGTAATGTATTTAGAGATTATTTATAACACCATGTCGTCATTCAATTGGACATGCTAGTCTGTTACGATAAACAAACCATTATTACTTTTGTCGAGTTCAAACATTCACGATTCATAATTAGCCCCAGTTATGCTACATTCTACAACTTTTATTAAGAATCCCCCTAAGGACAACCCAACAAGGATTTTTCTATGTCACGAATATATAATTTTAGTGCAGGCCCTGCGACATTACCCGAAGCTGTATTACAACGCGCTCAACAAGAAATGTTGGACTGGCAAGGCAGCGGTATGTCAACCATGGAAATGAGCCACCGTGGTAAAGAATTTGTATCAATTGCCGAACAAGCCACCAATGATGTACGCGATTTATTGAATGTACCCGATAACTATAAAATCTTATTTATGCAAGGCGGTGCAACAGGACAATTTGCCGCGATACCAATGAATTTATTGCGTGGCAAAACCAAAGCAGATTATTTTAATACAGGACAATGGTCTAAAAAAGCGATTAAAGAAGCCAAAATGTATTGTGAAGTCAATCTGGTTGCTGATTCTTCTGATAATAATTTCACCACGATGACAAATAGCAGTGAGTGGAAATTCAGCCCTGATGCCGCTTATGTACATTACACGCCAAATGAAACCATTAACGGTTTAGAATTCGAGCAGATTCCACAAACAGGTGATATTCCACTTGTTGCGGATATGTCTTCAACCATCTTGTCACGTCCAATTGATGTGTCTAAATTTGGTTTAATTTATGCGGGCGCACAAAAAAATATCGGCCCTGCAGGTGTCACTTTGGTTATTGTCCGTGAAGATTTAATCGGTCATGCTAGCGATGATTGCCCAACCGTGTTTAATTACAAAGCCATGGCTGACGCAGATTCTATGCCGAATACACCCCCAACTTATGCTTGGTATTTAGCAGGTTTAGTATTCCAATGGTTGAAAGATACTGTTGGCGGCTTGGATAAAATGGCAGAAATCAATAAACGCAAAGCGGACAAATTATACGCAGCAATTGACAGCTCCAGTTTCTATGCCAATCCTGTTGATCCTAAATATCGTTCTTGGATGAATATTCCATTTACTTTAGCCAATACTGATTTAGACAAACCCTTTTTAGCCGCAGCAAAAGAAGTTGGTTTAGTTACATTGGCAGGTCATCGTTCTGTCGGTGGGTTACGTGCCAGTATTTATAATGCAATGCCAGAAGCGGGTGTTGATGCGCTAATTGCCTTCATGCAAGAATTTGAAAAACGGAATGCTTAATTATGTATAAAATTCTCACATTTAATAATATTTCCGTCAAAGGCTTAGACCGTTTACCACGCGAAAACTATGAAGTGGCTTCAGAAATTCAACATCCTGATGCGGTTTTATTACGTTCGTATAAATTGCATGATTGGGATGTGCCCAATACTTTGAAAGCAGTGGGTCGTGCAGGTGCGGGGGTGAATAATATTCCCGTTGATACAATGACTCAGCGCGGCATTCCTGTATTCAATGCACCGGGTGCAAATGCCAATGCAGTGAAAGAATTGGTTTTATCTGGCATGTTGTTGAGTGCGCGGAATTTACTAGGGGCTTGGGATTACACACGTAATTTGAGCGGTACTGACGAAGCCTTAGCAAAAAGTGTTGAAGCAGGCAAAAAACAATTTGTCGGTTTTGAACTCGCAGGACGCACTTTAGGCGTGATTGGTTTAGGCGCGATTGGGGTTAAAGTGTCGAATGCTGCGATAGCCTTGGGCATGAATGTGATAGGTTACGATCCGCATATCACAGTTAAAAATGCGTGGCAATTATCCGCTGAAGTTAAACAAGCGGCAAACGTTGACGATATGTTGGGTCAAGTGGATTTTGTCACCGTACATGTGCCATTAATCGATGCAACTCGCGGTATGATTAACGCTGACCGTTTAGCCAATGCCAAAACAGGTTTAACCGTGATGAATTTCTCACGCGGCGGTATTGTTGATGATAAAGCGGTATGTGAAGCCTTAGATTCAGCCAAAGTCAGTGCTTATGTATGTGATTTTCCAACCAATGATTTATTAAAGCAAAAAGGCGTGATTGCATTGCCTCATTTAGGTGCATCGACCCATGAAGCCGAAGAAAATTGCGCCATTATGGTGGCTGACCAAGTGCGTGAATTTTTGCAAGATGGAACGGTAAAAAATGCGGTCAATTTCCCAGAAATGTATATGCCACGCAATAATAGTGGACATCGTTTGATGGTGGTGAATTCCAATGTGCCACACATGATTGAGCAAATTTCAAAAACGATTGCCAATGCAGATTTAAATATCGTTGATATGTTGAATCGTTCGCGTGGCGATGTGGCGTGTACTTTGGTGGATATTTCTGCCCCCGTGACACAAAACGTCGTGGATGAAATGAAGCGAATTGAAGGTGTATTAACGGTTCGCATATTGTAAAAAGATAAACCGCTCCTAGAAATCATATAAAATCTAAGTTTGTCTCGTTCCCACAAGCTTTGTGGGAATGCCTTCACAGCGTGCCACGTCGAGTCAATTCATCACGCACCGCATAAGAACAAGATAACTTTCGCTTCAATTTTTATAGTGCTTGTTCATTCATTTCTCTATCTGTTCTCTTTTGATTTTTATCCTGTTTTACTGATAATCATTTCTATATCCAATACATCAAGTAAGCTCTTTACAATATTTAGTTTTTCTTGATACTGACG
>JAYQWJ020000336.1:0-7153 GCA_035829175.2 Candidatus Albibeggiatoa psychrophila | reverse complement strand
GCATTAGCCAAAGCTTCATTTAAACCGCATGAGATTGTAATTTACAATATTGATGTGCCCACGCCATAAAATCTTGCTGTGACATGGCAGGTGCATACAAATAGCCTTGGACAAAATCACAATAATGAGCACGTAAAAAATTGCGCTGTTCAATGGTTTCCACCCCTTCTGCAATCACCGTCATCCCTAAGGCATGAGCCATATTAATCATCGCTTTGCTAATTTCCGCATCAATTTTTGAACTGGCAATATCTTGAACAAAGCTTTTATCTATTTTTAAACAATTAGCAGGAAAACGTTTTAAATAATTCAACGACGCATAACCCGTCCCAAAATCATCAATCGTCACGCAAATCCCCATTTCTTGAAACCGATTAATCGTCTTAATTGCCGTATGTGTATCTTCAAGTAAAGAATGCTCGGTTAATTCCAATTCCAAATGTTGTGCATCTAAATGAGTATCATGCAAGACATTCGCAACCAAATTGGCTAAATTGTGACTTCTAAATTGCAGCGCGGATAAATTCACCGCAATCCGTTGCATTGGAAATCCCTTCGCCAACCATGTTTTAAACTGAGTACAGGCGGTATGTAAAATCCATTCACTCAATGTAACAATAATGCCGCTGTCTTCTAAAATCGGGATAAATTCAATAGGAGACATCAAACCTTTACGTGGATGATTGAACCGAATTAACGCCTCTACACCACTGATTTTCTCATTCTTTAAATCTAATTGTGGCTGATAAAATAAAACAAAATCATCTCGTTCTAAGCCGCGATGTAATTCTGCTTCAATTTTAAGCCTTGATAAGGCATTGGTTTCCATGCTTTTATTGTAAACAGCATAACGTGATTTACCCATCATTTTGGCTCGATACATTGCAGTGTCGGCATTTCGGAGTAAATTTGTCCCATCGCCATGCTCATCATCACTGTAAGCAATACCGATACTGGCGGAAGTGATAACTTCACATCCATCAAGCAAAAAAGGTAATGCCAATCCCTCATTAATCGTCGCCGCTAAACGGGTCGCATCGGCTAAATCTTCCATTTCTTCTTGAATAATCGCAAACTCATCACCACCAAATCGAGCAAGTAAATTATCAGGTACAATACAATTTTGCAAACGCTCGGCAATTTCCATCAACAGCCAATCACCCATGTCATGACCCAAACTTTCATTCACCATCCGAAAGCGATCAATATCAATAAACAACACCGCTAAGCGTTTATGGCTGTGGCTTAGTTTCTGCATTGCGCGTTCTAAATATTCAAAAAATAATTGTCGATTCGGCAAACTGGTCAGATTGTCATGCAAGGTGGCATGGGTTAATTGTTGTTCAATATCTTTACGCTCACTCAAATCCCTTCCTTCTGCCAACAACCACAATACTTTACCCATTTCATTTTTAATCGGGGTCAAACTAAAATCCATGATGATATTGCTGTGTTGGGTTTCCAACTCCAGTTCATAATGAATAAACTCACCATGTGCAGCGGTTATGACTGCAGATTTGAATTGTGAACGATTATTTTTTGCCCATGCTGTTTCCCATATAGATTGATTTTGCACTTGCTCAAGGGAGTTGTTAATCATGTCTAATGCGGTTTGATTGGCTTCTAATACTTTGCCTTTAGTGGATAGGATGCTGACAAATTGCACTGCATATTTAAATGCCTGTTGATAATGTTGACCGTTTTTTTCAATATCAATTAGTTGATTAATATAACGAATTACCCGATTTAACAAACTCCAACTTAATTGCTTTTTCAGGAGATAATCGGTTTTATGCGCAGATAAATCTAGCTGTTGAGTATCGTCTTCGGTTTTGAGAAGTAAAATGATAGGTGCTTTGGCAAAACGATGTAGCCATCTTAAAAAAGTCTCTTGTTTACCGTGACGCGCGTAATAACCAATCAAATAAACGTCATAGGTTTCTGATTTAGCTAATTTGAGTGCACTTTCATAATTCGGGGCCCAGTCAATTTTTGACTTTCCACTTTGCTCATCCAAAAACTGGCGAATTGTGAGATAATCTTGAGCATCTTCTTCAACAAGTAAAATGTGCATAAGCATTCGGTGGTATCAGTTTTCGCCAAAATTGAAGGGGCTTTACTGAGTTGTAAAACCATTTGTTTTTATCATTTATCATAGAATCTCGGTCTTAAGCCGATTTGTACATGGCATAATAAAAAGATATTAATTTCTATGCAAACAGATTTTACCGCATTACTTATGCCACGTTACTGGCTAACTTGGTTTGGCTTAGGCATTTTATGGCTTATTACCCGTTTACCTTATGCTTGGCAATTATGGACAGGCAGACAATTAGGACGCATTGCCTATCGATTGGCGAAACGTCGACGCAACATTGCAGCGATTAATTTAGATTTATGTTTTCCTGAATTAAGCAAATCAGAACGACAATATTTATTAAAACAACACTTTGAATCATTGGGCATTGGTTTGCTAGAAATGGCAACTGCGTGGTGGGCAAAAGATAAGCATTTAGTTGATTTGGGTCAATTGGATGGACTTGAACATTTGGAAGCGGCATTAGCACGAGGCAAAGGAGTGATTTTACTCAGCGCACATTTTACCCCGTTGGATATGGGTTCGCGTTTTTTAACCCAAAAAGTCAAAATACATGGCGCGTATCGTCCCCACGAAAATCCTGTTATTGAATTTTTTATGAAAAGAAGTCGTGAGGCACATGCAGAAAAAGCCATTTCACGCGATGCGATTCGACAGATGATTCGTAGTTTGAAACAAAATAAACCTGTCTGGTTTGCCGTCGACCAAAATTTCGGACATAAAAACAGCGTATTTGCCAAATTTTTCAATATTCCCGCCGCAACCAATACCGCAACCGCACGTTTAGCCAAAATGACAGGTGCATCTGTTGTCCCTTTTTTTGTCAGACGCTTACCGAATACGCAAGGCTATCAAGTAATTTTACAACCCGCCCTCGAAAATTTTCCAACAGGCGATAATATTGTTGATGCTGAAACGGTGAATTATTTAATTGAACAACAAGCTCGACAAGCTCCCGAACAATATTTATGGGCGCATCGGCGATTCAAAGACAGACCCGATGGAGAACAACGATTTTATTAAATGACAAGTGTAGACAACACTATAACCAATTTTGCTGACTCGACTTTTTCCATTCCGCATTAACTGTATTTTTTAAATTTTAAGCCTTTCTTGTGGCAAAAATAAAAATATGGTCTATATTTATGGTTTACTCTGAATATTCCAAAAATCAACATGTCCAAATTGGTTGCTGCCAACTTTATCGATACCCTACTGCAACGTGCTGAATTAGTAGATATTATTGATAGACAAGTCCCTTTGAAAAAAGTAGGGTCGAATTACAAAGGTTTATGCCCATTTCATAATGAAAAAACGCCTTCATTTACAGTCTATCCACAACAACAAACTTATCATTGTTATGGCTGCGGTGCGCACGGGAATGCCATCACTTTTTTGCGTGAACATAATCATTTAGATTTTAACAATGCGGTGGAAGAACTTGCAGGACATTGTGGTTTAGAAATCGAATACGATGACAATTTAGAAATTCAGCCAACTCAACCAAAACCCGATGATTTATATACTGTTTTGCAGCAAACAACCTCATTTTATCAACAGCAATTACAACACACGCCACTCGCTTTAGACTATTTTCAGCAACGGGGTCTAAACCCAGAAATCATCGAACAATATGCACTGGGTTACGCACCTCAGGCTTGGGACGGTGTGTTCAAACAATTCGGCACGGATGCGCAAAAAATTCAGCAGCTGATTGATGTTGGACTGCTTTCAGAAAGTCAAGAAACTCACCACCGTTATGACCGTTTTCGCCATCGAGTCATTTTCCCCATTCACGACCAAAAAGGCAGAGTGATTGCTTATGGTGGCAGGGTTTTAGATGATAGTAAGCCAAAATATCTAAATTCACCTGAAACGGCTCTTTTTCAAAAAAATCAAGAATTATATGGCTGGCATTTAGTCAAAAAACAAAAGAATTTACAGCGAGTTGTGATTGTTGAAGGTTATATGGATGTGGTGGTATTAGCGCAATTTAGCGTAACAAATGCGGTTGCCACTTTGGGGACAGCGACTTCTATTGAACATTTGAATCATTTATTTCGTGTTGTGCCTGAAATTATTTTTTGTTTTGACGGCGATAATGCAGGTTATAAAGCGGCTAAACGTGCTTTGGAATTGGCATTGCCCGTGTTATTTGATGGGCGAAAAGTTCGGTTTGCATTTTTACCTGACGGTGAAGACCCTGATAGTTTTGTACGTCAATATGGTAAAGAAAAGTTTGAAACTTATTTAGATCAAGCGCAGTTCTTATCGGTTTTTTTATTCAATGAATATTTATTAAACGACATTGATTCTGAGCAAACTCATACGCCTGAAAGTATCGCAAATCTAAAAAGAATGGCAGAAAAGAACGTGATTCCGCTTTTAGAGCAATTACCAAAAAATTCAGAATATTATCGTTTGATGTTCAAAAGATTAGAAGAAATTAGTGCTAATTTGGGTTTTGAAGGTGCAAATTTCAAAAAGTCGTCTAAACTTAGTAAAAGTAAACAAACACAGTCCGAAGTTAAACGTAAATCAAAAAGTATTCCTTCTTTGGCAGAAAAAGCATTGCGCTTGTTAATTCAAATGCCAAGTCTAGCTGAGGAAGTGGAACAGCTTGATAAATTTCAGTATGTGCAAGATGAAAAAGCCAGTTTATTAATACGCTTGGTTGAATTTGTTCATCAAAACCCCCATGTTAACACGGCAATTATGCTAGAACATTGGCAAGATAGTAAAGAGCTTAGTTACTTGACTTCACTATCTTTCAACACACATTTATTATCTGAACAAGAGATATTACAGGAATTTATTAGCGCGATAGAACAATTACAATATTGCGCAAGTGTGCGTCAGCGTAAACAGCGTTTGTTAGAAAAAATTAAACAAGGTATTGCAACCGCCTCTGAGCAACAAGCTTTAGAGCAACTTTATAGAGATGAAGCCCAATTGTTTAAATTTCGCTGAATCTAAATAAAAATTCACCTTTTCAAATCAATTTTTTAACATTTTTCTGCCACAAAACAAGCAAACTGAAAATGCTTTGCTATAATTACAACAATCGTGGTTTATATAACTAAAATAACACTAACCTGTTGTATTCAAACAACCCCAAAAGCACAAGGGTACTTAATAGCACCATGAATCAAGAGCAACAAAAATCGCGCTTAAAACAGCTCATCGCTAAGGGTAAAGAGCAAGGTTATCTCACTTATCACGAAGTGAATGACCATCTACCTGACGACATCGCTGACCCTGAACAAATCGATACGATTATCAATATGATTAACGATATGGGTATCTCTGTACATGAGTTTGCCCCTGATGCTGATGCGTTATTGATGGCAGAATCTGAGGTGACGACGGATGATGACGCGGCTGAAGAAGCGGCTGCAGCATTGATTAGTACAGATAGTGAATTTGGTCGTACAACTGATCCTGTACGAATGTATATGCGAGAAATGGGTACGGTGGATTTATTAACCCGTGAAGGCGAAATCAAGATTGCCAAGCGGATTGAAGAAGGTTTGAGTCAAGCACTATCTGCATTAGCGACGCATCCTGATATTGTTGGCGAATTTGTTTCTTGTTTTGACATGGTGAAGAGCCAAGAGCGTAAATTAAGCGATATTATTTCAGGTTTTCATGATAAAGATGAAGCCGCAGCGATTGCAGCAGAGGAAGCCGCAAAAGAGATTCCATTGAGTGCAATTAGTCATCGTGGCAATACTGAGCCTGATGGTGAAGAAGAAAATGAAGCGGCTGCGGCAGATGTTTCCTTGCTTGCTGATGATAACTTAGATATGGAAGAAGCTGAGCAACGCTTTGGGCATTTAGATAATTTACATGCAGGTTTAATTGCAGCGCGTGAACAGCATGGTATTAATTCTGATGAATTTAAAAATTTGCGCCAAGAAGTGTCAGATTGCTTTTTACAATTCAAAATATTACCAAAAGTGATTGAAGAGTTAACCATTAAATTACGCGATACAGTGGCAGAAATTCGTGAGCATGAACACCGTATTCGTGATATTTGTGTGCGTGATGTGGGCATGGAGAAAAAAGAATTTCTGGGCAGTTTTAAAAATAACTCAACTAATCCAGATTGGATTGATGCGCTATTGAAAAGTGGGCGCGGTTATGTTGAAAAACTTAATACTCATGCAGATAAAATCCGTGAACAACAAGAGTTTTTACTGGATATTGAGCAACAATGTCATTTGCATTTGAGCGAAGTGAAAGACATCAATAAACGTATTTCAATCGGTGAAGCGAAAGCACGTCGTGCGAAAAAAGAAATGATTGAAGCCAACTTACGTTTGGTGATTTCAATTGCAAAAAAATATACCAACCGTGGTTTACAGTTCTTGGATTTAATTCAAGAAGGCAATATTGGGTTGATGAAAGCGGTGGATAAATTTGAATATCGTCGCGGTTATAAATTCTCAACTTATGCAACATGGTGGATTCGCCAAGCGATTACTCGTTCTATTGCGGATCAAGCGCGTACCATTCGAATTCCTGTGCACATGATCGAGACGATTAATAAGCTCAATCGTGTTTCGCGTCAAATTTTGCAAGAAAAAGGTCGTGAAGCAATGCCAGATGAGTTGGCAGAACGGATGGAAATGCCTGAAGACAAAGTGCGCAAGGTATTAAAAATTGCTAAAGAACCTATTTCAATGGAAACCCCTATCGGTGATGATGAAGATTCGCATTTAGGTGATTTTATTGAAGATACTAGCATTCCTGCGCCGTTGGATTCTGCTACTTTTGAAGGTTTACGCCGTGCCACTCAAGATATGTTGCATAGTTTAACGCCGAGAGAAGCCAAAGTATTACGGATGCGGTTTGGGATTGATATGCACACGGATCATACATTGGAAGAAGTGGGCAAACAGTTTGATGTGACTCGTGAGCGGATTCGCCAAATTGAAGCCAAAGCATTGCGTAAATTACGTCATCCTAGTCGTTCTGAGCAATTGCGTAGTTTCTTAGATTAAAGTTTATTAATATCTCAGGATTGGCAGTTTTTTAAGGATTGCCAGTCCT
>JAYQWJ020000335.1:0-5341 GCA_035829175.2 Candidatus Albibeggiatoa psychrophila | reverse complement strand
AAGATAGAATATTAATAATAACTTTTAGTATAAGGTTTAAAAGCTTATGAGAATTCATAAAGAATTAAGACGTGCATAGAAAAAAATCTATGGAAAGAAGTTAAAAAAGAGAGAATCAAATCATTTATTGAGAGCTTTGCACAGAAGGCAGAAATAGTTAAAAAAGAGTAGGATAGCGAAATCAGAAAAAAACAGAATATATAGGATAACGGAATGAGTTGGAAAGGAATATTCTTGGTAAGAAAACGTTTGAGCAGACGTTTACCCAGTTGAAATAAACTTAAGTCACATCTGTTTTTATGATGGATAATAGCCTACCAATGAGAATGACGTGCAAAATGCTCAAGATAAATAAACTTAGCATCAAGTATAATATCACTTATGTTTTTACAGTGATTAAGTACGATGAATGTCATAAAGTTGATAAGCAATATCTTGTTATTCATCACTATTTCTGTTCAAGCTGTCTTTTCTCAGCCTGTCGATCCTCTCTACTTTGATAAAATTAAAACCAACTTTCTCATCAGTGCGTTTATGCAAGACAGTGATGGCTTTTTCTGGATTGCCAGCAATAATGGTTTACATAAATACAATGGGCATAGTTTTAAGCATTATACAGCGGGTGACAATTCTATTATCGGTAGCAATGTTACCACATTATTTGAAGATAGTCAGGGCTTGATTTGGATAGGTACATCAGCGGGTATCAGTGTTTATAGCAAAGAAACTGATACTTTTATCACTTATTTAAATGACCCAAATGATCCGCATTCAATCAGCAGCAACCGCATTTCTGATATGAAATTACAGGCGATTACCGAAGATGCAAATGGCATTATTTGGATTGCAACGGAGGCTGGCTTAAATCGATTTGATAGAATAACGCAGATGTTTACCCATTATAAAACCCAATTTATTGACAATAATATTTGGAGTTTATTAATTGATCGCCAGCAATTTTTATGGGTAGGTACAGCTAATGGTTTGCACAAATTTGATACGCAAACAGGTGATATTTTAGAGCAATACGAATCGAATAATAATGATAAAAATGCGCTACATGGCAACTATTTAAGTAGCTTGGTGGAAGACCATGATGGGAGTTTATGGATTGGGACGACTAATGAAGGTGTGAACCATCTAATCAATGGCCAATTTAGGCATTATCAACATAATCCAAATGATACTAGCAGCTTGAGTGATAATCATATCATGGCGATTCTGCGTGATATAGATAATCAACTGTGGTTTACCACCACGACTGTGGGTCTAAATTTATTTGACAGAAATACTCAAACTTTTATCCATTATCAATATGATGAAAATAACCCTAGTGGATTAAATGGAAATATATTAACCGATATGTATCAAGATAACTTGGGAATCATTTGGATTGCAGGTTATGGTGGTATGTTGTATCGGATTGATAACCATATTCAAAAATTTAAGCAATTGGTGAATCAATCTCATAACTACAATAGTTTGGGCAAAGGAGATTATATTGGTGGCGTAATCGAAGATAGTGATGGCATTATCTGGGTGACAGTGGGCGGTGATGGTCTAAATCGTTATGATCCCCAAACCCAGACTTTTACCCATTATCGCCATGACCCAAATGATCCAGATAGTTTGCCTGTTTCCTATGGACAAGCGTTGATTGATGATAAACAGGGACATTTATGGCTCAGTACAGATAAAGATATTGTGTTGTTTGATAAGCAAACGGGTAAAATGTTGCAGCATCATATTGCTAAAAGTTGGCCAAGTTCACCTGCTGCTGATGTGATTAACCCTGATATTATTTGGTGGGGTACATGGGGTTCTGGTTTGCTAAAATTTAATACTGCCAATGGTGAGCAGACCTATTTTACTGCCTCTGATACTAAATATAGTGTTTCTGACAATACGATTCCATTTTTATATCAAGATATGGAAGGCATGTTATGGCTGTGCACTAAAGGTGGGGGCTTAGATAAATTTGATCCACGTACTGGAAAAGTAGTTGCAAAATATAAACATAATCCTGCGGATGCACACTCAATTAGTAGCAATTTATTATTTCAAATGTATCAAGATTCGCAAAAACGTTACTGGGTTACAACAGATAAGGGTTTAAACCGTTTTTATCCTGAAACAGGGCTGTTTAAGCATTACAGGAAAAAAAATGGCTTATTTCCATTTGATGCTACGACACAAATAGTTGAGCATAATGGTTATTTATGGGTTGCAGGTTATAATCAAGGTGAAATTGTTAAATTCAACCCTGAATCAGGTGAATATCAACTCTATAGCACCGATGATGGGGTTCTAAAAGGGATTGGCTCAAGCTATCGTGCCCTCAAAACTCATGATGGTGATTTGTGGATGTATGGGATTAATGGTATTAATATTTTTCGCCCTGATCAAATTAAACACAACACTTATCAACCACCTGTATTCTTAACCAAATTAACCCAAGGTGGCAAACCTCTCAATATGGGTACAGCATTAGAGCGGGTGCAAACTATTCAATTGGATTGGAAAAATAATTTTTTTGAATTTGAGCTGGCTGCACTCAATTACCGTTACCCTGAATACAATCAATATCGTTATATATTGGAAGGTGTGGATCAAAAATGGTTTGACTCAAACAAAATTAATCAAGGACGTTATACAGGGCTTAATGCGGGTGAATATATTTTTAAAATTCAAGGCTCAAATAATGATGGTTTGTGGAGTAATAAAATTACAGAAATGCGAGTGATTGTCACACCTGCTTGGTGGGAAACAATATGGTTTAAAGCCAGCGTGATATTATTATTGATCTTAGCAATTTTTAGTTTTTATCAATGGCGCATGCGTCGGATGCAATATTATCAGCGACAATTAGAACACCAAGTCCAAACTCGAACCCAAGAATTGCAACAAGCAAAAGAAACTGCGGAAACGGCCAATCAAGCCAAAAGTACATTTTTAGCCAATATGTCGCATGAGTTACGTACGCCGCTAAACTCAATTCTTGGTTTTACCGAAGTCATGCAACGCCGCTCTCCATCGCCACAACACCGAGAATATTTACATTTGGTGCATCGTAGTGGGCGCAAACTACTCAATTTAATCAATGAAATTCTTGATTTATCTAAAGTAGAAGCAGGAAAACTCCGATTGGAATACCACCCTTTAAACTTATATGAAAGTTTGCTTGAAACTGTACAATTAATGCGTGAGCGGATTGAAGATAAAGGCTTGGAATTCAAAATAGATTTACCTGAGCCAGATTTGATTGTTTCTTTAGACGAACAACGTTTACAGCAGGTTGTATTGAATTTACTCAGCAATGCAGTGAAATTTACAGAACAAGGCTCTATCGATTTGAAAGTGCAATATGATTGGGTAGATGCAGAAAATATCAGCCTAAATATCAGCGTACAAGATACAGGGGGCGGGATTCCAGAACATGCACAACAGAAGATTTTCAAAGCATTTGAACAAAATCAAAATATTAATGAGGCAGAGGGCACAGGTTTAGGCTTAACCATTTGTCAGCATTTAATGGAATTGATGGGTGGAGATATTTCGTTAAGCAGTACTGTTAATCAGGGTAGTTGTTTCACAGTTCATTTTCCTCAAGTGATTGTCCTTGATGGAGAAGACTATGATGAGAGTATGCAAGTAGAAACCACTCAAATAAATCTGCAATTTTCCCCAGCTTGCATCTTGATTGTAGATGATTCAGCAACCAATCGTGCTTTATTGCGTACTTGGCTAGATGAATATGATTTTGACTGCATTGAAGCCAATAATGGTAAGCAGGCGATAATTCAAGCAACACAATCACACCCCAATTTAATTTTGATGGATATTAAAATGCCTGTGATGGACGGTCGACAAGCAACAACAGAGTTAAAAGCCAATCCCGATACAAGAGATATTCCCGTGATTGCGGTGACTGCTTTGGTCTTAAAAGAAGAGCTTGAGCAGTTAAAAACTTTATTCGACAGCGCACTAAAAAAACCTCTGCAATATGCACAATTAATGGAAATACTATCAACTTTCTTGCCTTGTGAAAAGTCGACTGAAAGTGAACAAGGCCAGACAGACACAAATCCCACAACGCTTTATCCACCACCATTATCTGCATTGACTGAGTTGCAACAATTAGCTAAATTAGGTAAAACTAAACAAATTGAAAACTGGACAAAACATTGGACGCAACAAGATCAATGTCATAGTATATTTTGCCAACAGGTGCTTAAATTAGCTTATACCTTTGATCGGATTAGATTGCTTGAGTTTATTAAACTCTTTATTTATAAAGCAGAATAATAATGTAGAAATTGGCGTTTCTTATGCTTAAAATTAAAGTTTTTATAACATTGCACCTTTAATCTAATAAGAAAAATATGCAGACACAAGCCCTCAAAATTTTGATTATTGATGATGAACCACAGAATTTACGTTTAATTATCGAGACCTTAAATGACTATGGTTTTGATATTATGACTGCTTTGAATGGTAAAGATGCACTATACAGTATTTATCAAGAAATGCCTGAGCTGATTTTACTTGATATTATAATGCCTAAAATGACGGGTTTTGAAGTTTGTCAGAAACTCAAGCAAAGACCCATTACACAAAACATTCCCATTATATTTTTAACTGCTTTAGATGATGTTGATAGTAAATTAAAAGCCTTTCAATTGGGTGGTATCGACTATATAACCAAGCCTATTGATGCTCGTGAAGTGTTAGTACGAGTGAATACTCATTTAGATCGGCATCGTATTTACCAAAACTTAGTACAACGTTTACAAAACTATGAGCAGCAAAATCTTCAAGATATAGATTGCAATGAAAATAGCATGGAAGGCATTGAGAAGGTTCGAAACTTTTTAGAAGAAAATATTGCAACCACACATTCACTAGAAGAATTAGCTCAAATAGCGGGTACAAACCGAACCCATTTGAATAAATATTTTCGGATTTTATTTGGCGAAACTGTGTTCGGATGGCTGCGTGAACAACGCTTACAAAGAGCCGCGCAGCTATTATGCAGTACAGATAAACCGATACAAATACTGGCTTCTGAAGTAGGATATGAAAATAATACGGCGTTTAGCACTGCATTCAAAAAACGATTTGGTATGACACCTGTTAAGTATCGTTTCACATCCAGTTTAAATTGATATGATACTAAGATCACTTTACACGGCAAGTCAAAAGTAAAAAATACTTATTATTTATAATTATCAAGCACCTATTTATTTCAATGTGACAAGTCTATGATGTAAATAGATAATTTAGATGACATTAGCGTTATTTTTAATAATGACAAGATTCCAAGTCAAAACTTGCCATATAT
>JAYQWJ020000334.1:0-2361 GCA_035829175.2 Candidatus Albibeggiatoa psychrophila | reverse complement strand
CGATAATTAATCGCTTCACTTAAATGCTGCGTCTTAATCACGTCACTATCACCCAAGTCAGCAATGGTGCGAGCCACTTTTAAAATTCGATGCCATGCCCGTGCTGATAAACCAAGTTTCTCAATTGCCTTATCCAATAACTGTTCATCATTTGTACTGAGCCGACAAAATTGGTCGATTTCCTTATTTTCCAAATTGCTATTGGCTTTACCCCGATTCCGTTGCCATTGAACTTGACGAGCTTGTACCACTCTTGCACGCACAGTTTGGCTATTTTCGCTGTGATTTTCCAAACGCAATTCCGCCCGAGGCAAATTAGGTACTTCAATATGTAAATCAATTCTATCCAATAAAGGCCCCGATACTTTTGAGCGATAACGCCGCACTTGATCGCCTGTGCATTGACAACGGCTGTCGCCCAAATAACCACAAGGGCAAGGATTCATTGCTGCAATCAACTGAAAATTAGCAGGAAATTCTGCCTGACGGGCTGCTCGTGAAATGGTGATATTGCCAGATTCCATTGGCTCGCGTAAGACTTCCAAAACCCGCTTATCAAACTCGGGCAATTCATCTAAAAACAAAATTCCGTGATGGGCTAAAGAAATTTCTCCCGGACGCGGTTGACTGCCACCCCCGACCAAAGCTACCCCCGATGCCGTATGATGTGGAATCCGAAACGGTCGCACTCCCCATAATTTTGCTTCAAAGCCATTTTGACGTGCAATCGATGCAATAATCGCAGCGTCTAAAGCTTCAACTTCGGTCATTGGGGGCAATAAACCTGCCATTCGACAGGCAAGCATGGTTTTACCTGTTCCGGGAGGCCCCATCATTAACAAATTATGTCCACCTGCCGCCGCAACTTCCAATGCACGTTTGGCTTGATGCTGACCTCGAACATCACTTAAATCAGGGATATGCGCGGGGATAATCGGTTCAGGGGTTTTGGCGGAAAAAATGGGGCTTATGGTGTTAATCTGATTTAAATGTTGGCAAATATCGCGTAAATATTGAATAGGGAAAATCTTCACATCGCTGATCATTTTAGCCTCATCGACATTTTGCTGCGGCACGACTATCGCGCGTTGCAGTTGTCTAGCGGCCAAACCCAATGGCAATACTCCGCGCACCGAACGCAATTCACCACTTAACGCCAATTCTCCTACAAATTCATATTGTCCTAAATCTTCTAATCTCACTTGTCCCGATGCGGCTAAAATACCCAATGCAATCGGTAAATCAAAACGTCCACCTTCTTTAGGTAAATCCGCAGGTGCAAGATTGATCGTAATCCGTTGCTGTGGAAAGGTATATTGACTATTCATCAACGCGCTGCGAACCCGGTCTTTACTTTCTTTTACCGCCGTTTCAGGCAATCCAACAATAGATAATGCGGGTAAACCATTGGTTAAATGGACTTCAATCGTAACAGGTAGGGCTTCAATCCCCACTTGGGCGCGGCTATGGACAACAGCAAGTGACATGACTTTATTCTTTTTAATGGCTTGCTGTTATTGTAACATTGTTGCTGATTTTTTCACAAAATTGTGACATTTGATTTATAAAAAAGCATTAACAACGTTGTATTTTTAAATATTTTGGGATGGTGATGAATCATCGTGAACAACACAGGCAAAATAAATTGTGCACTCCTAATCACTCACATTGATTATAAAACACTATATTCTTAACCTGTTAACTCCATAATAAATTAAAAATCATGCCATATTTTAATGTGATGACTCTAAATGATGAACTGATCATCCGTAAGTTTTTTAGCTTCAACACAAACGGTTTGTTCTCATACAGTAAGCTGTTATAAATAAAATATTTTTCCGACAGGATGGTTGTTTAGTTTTTTATGCTTTATAAGATTATAAAAAAATTGAGATTTATTCTTGATTTGGTAAGATACGCTTAAATCAGCATAGTATGTGCCTCACACAGCATTGCGAAATTACTAATATATTACTTTTTGTTAACCCCAATAGGCTGGTGAATACTTATGCCTCTTCCAATATTAAACAAAGAAGATATAAACAATTCATTGACAAAGACATCGGACAATAGTCAAGTCATGCAGCAATATATTGCAGAGCTTGAAGCAAAAAATGAACAATTAGCCACTGAAAACAATGATTTAGATATTTCTCTTGAAATGATTACAGTTCATGCCGATGCTATCGAAACTGAATTATTAGACGCTCGCAATAATTTAGAAGACCAAGTTGCACGTCGTACCCAAGAGCTAGCTGAAAAAAATATCTTGCTTGAAACCGAAATGGAAGAACGTACTCGGATTCAAGTTTTGCAGCGCAATAATCTTATCTTTCTACAAGCTTTACTCAATAGCATTCC
>JAYQWJ020000333.1:0-2079 GCA_035829175.2 Candidatus Albibeggiatoa psychrophila | reverse complement strand
TACGTGACCGTGATTTAGGCGAAGGACAACGCAATGATGTGACTATCAGTGGACGTGGTGGTTTCAAACAAGTCACAGCTGATTTATTACGCAAAGTAGAGGTGTATTTCCAAGACCAATTGAGTCGTAGTTATGAATTTAATTATGAGGAAGGCGCGTTTCATAAATTATTATTGAAATCCATTGACCATTTAGGTGCAGAGGGAACAAATTTTTATACTCATCGTTTTGATTATTTTGATGAAGCGCGTCATGCCGATAAAACCTACAAGGGTTATGATAATGCGATTGATTTTAATACAGGTAACGATAATGTGTCTGGTGGCTCGGAGTTTTTAGGGCAAGGTGATGTGAGTGCTTTAGGTGGTAGTTTAAGTAGCAGTGTTGGTGGGCATTTATATTTAGGTATTGGGCCTTTTAGTATAAAGAAACCGGAAATGTTGCTTGAGAAAAAGAAATCAGCAGGTGTAAAAGTAGGTTATAGAAATAGTAAATCAAAAGGTCTAATTGCGCTGATAGACATTAATGGCGATGGTCTGCAAGATAAAGTGTATAAAGATGGTGGCAGCATTTATTATCGAGCTAATCAAGCAGGACCTAATGGCATAACTGAATTTGGTGAAAAACGTCATATTGCTAATTTATCTGCGATTTCTGAAACTAAAACAGATATGTTTTCCGCAGGGGTAGAAGTTTATTTTACTGTCGATGCTGCTTACAATCACAGCCATAGCTTTGTTAAGTCAAAAACTTATTTTACTGATGTTAATGGTGATGGCTTGCCCGATTTGGTAAAAAATGGACAAGTTTTATTTAATCATTGTAACGATGTTGGTGAGTGTTCATTTAGTGCTAATAGTGCAGATACACCTAGCCCAATTGGCAGTGGAGCGGTTGATGCGACTGAATTGGTTGCAGATTTTGAACAACTATATCAAGAGCAAATAGATAAAGCCCCTTTGACCGATACGATACGTCGTTGGACTGTACCTTATGATGGTCAGATTCAAATTACTGGTGATGTGGCTCTGATTGAAGACAATAGCTTAGAACGTCAAGAATATCAAACGGCTGACGGGGTACGGGTTGCGCTTCAGCATAATGATACAGAATTATGGACAGTAGAAATTGCAGCAACCGATTACACAGCAAAAATCCCAGAAAATGTTGCAGCGATTGAAGTTAAAAAAGATGATGTGATTTATTTCCGTGTGCAATCGATATTTGATGGTGCATTTGACCAAGTGGCTTGGAGTCCAGATATTCAATATCTTGATGTACCAGAGCAACCCATTTTAGATGCGAATAATTTAGATGTCTATCATTACAATGCGGCTCAAGATTTTACATTAGGTACAGCAAATGGTATGGATGTGAATATGCCGTTAGATGGTACTGTGCATATTGTTGCTGAGTTGGAAAAGTTACAAACAACCAGTGATGACATCCGTTTTGTATTACTTAACAATGATGCGCCAGTTTATACGCAAGAGGTCACATGGGATCAAATTGGTGCAATTTCATTAAGCCAAGATATTGAGGTTGTCAAAGGTGATAAATTAATTTTACAAGTCAATATTGATTCGCCAATTGATTTAAGCGCATTACAATGGCAGCCGCCCCAATTATTTTATACTGCTTCACCAGATATTCCACAGTTGACTGATGAACAAGGCAACCCTTTAATTAAAGTAGATTTTTTCTATAGTTATGATGTTTATCCTGAAAGTAATTTAGATATTCCTTTGCAAGTATGGGAAGTTCCACAAACAGGTAGTTATACCTTATCCTCCTTATTAGCATTATCACCTGAAAGCATCGCTAATTTAGAGCAACCTCTCACGACAACTGTGTTTATGACAGTGAAACGTACAAATCAATTAGTAGCTAAGTATCCGATTGAAATTGTTAATGGGCAACTCTTCAATGGTTCTGTCGTCTTTGAAGCAACCCAAGGTGAATCATTATTTTTTGAATTTAGCACCTTAGATTCAAATATGATTGACCAATTATCTCAAATTGATGTGAGCTTAACAGGCGCAGCCACGTCTATTCCTACAGCATTATACAGTGCAGCTA
>JAYQWJ020000332.1:0-7015 GCA_035829175.2 Candidatus Albibeggiatoa psychrophila | reverse complement strand
ATAACAGCATTTCACTGCGATGGTCAGATAATAGTGATAACGAAACAGGTTTTAACATATCCCGTAATGGCAGTTTGGCAAAAGAGGTCACGGAAAATAGTGAAAACGTTACGATTCGAGATTTAGAATGTGAAACCAGTTATTCATTCCAAGTCACTGCATTTAATGCCGAAGGTCAAGCCAACAGTGAAATCATTAACGCAACCACAGATATTTGTCCCTTGGTGAATTTAGTTGCACCGTCTCACTTTGTAGCAACAACTTCAAATAATCAAATCCAACTGACTTGGCAAGACAACAGCTTAAATGAGACAGGTTTTCCGATTGCCCGTGACGGTGCTTTCATCATAGTTGCGCCCATTAATGCAACATCATTTATTGATACCAATCTGACTTGTGGCACAGAATATTATTATCAACTTTATGCAACGGATAATGTGATTAACGTCGGTGGTTTAGAACAAATTATGGCAACGCCCGCTTGTTTAGCTAAAAATGAGTTTTATATTCATTTCAATACCATTGGCTCAGGGATTATTAACAATTGCAATGCAACCTCTTGTAGTCTCACAGCCATAACGGGTTCAATAATCAATTTAGCTACAACCCCAAGTGACGGCTGGCAATTTAGCTATTGGAGCGGTGATTGTACCAGCTCACGATTGCTTGTCGATGCTGAAAAAAATTGTGTTGCTCATTTCACGCAAATATCTTCTATAGTTGAACCTGCGCCTGAACCAATACCAGAACAACCTGTAGCGACAAAGCCATTCGATCCAACTTTACCAACGGGGGCTTATCCCGTACCAAACATGGGCAGTGATTTATGTGGTGCATCGTTTACCAATCACAACTCAACCACAGGTAATTTAACTATTTGTGAAACTGGCAGTGTTGCAGGCGGTAATCTGATTGGTGACAATATTAATGAAGGTTTAGTTTCAAACTTTACGCTTAATGAAAATGCCACGATCACAGGTGGACGACTCAGCGGATTTAATACCAATTTAGGGACTTTGCAAGATTTAACTATTACTCAATATTCAGAAGTCACAGGCGGATTTTATGTGGGTTCAATCAATAATAACGGTACGATGATTGATGCTTATATTACGGAAGGCAGCATGATTTATAGCAGTACAGGACAAGGGGCTATCGTCGGGATTACCCAAAACAAAGGTACAATTCAAGGCGCAATTAGATTAGGAGTTAATACGGCAATTATTGGTGGCACAATCTCTGGCATCATCAGCGCACCAATTAAATCACCCGCCTACATTGGTGCAGCAGAAATTCTTCCCGGTTCAATATTGCAAAATGTATATTTAAGTCCAACGGTAAAATTACCGCGCGATGTCACTTTAATCAATGTCAAGCAAGCCTCAAATCCAGCCGAGCCAAGCTTAGATGATTTTGGGCTGAATGTTGCGCAATTGAGTGACTTGGACGCGAGAACCATCATTGCGATTGAACCTGCGGCGATGGCTTTATTTGACCGTTATGAAATAGCAGATATTCCAGTCGAAGCCTTTGTAGGGATGACTCCAGAACAGACTGCCGCGCTTGAACCTGAAACCACAGAAGCAATAACAGTTGAACAATTTGAACAATTACCCGATGAAGCATTAGCAGGATTTACCGCGGATAATGTGACCGCACTCAGCCCCGAAGTCATGCAAAGTTTAAGCCCTGAGCAACTGGAAGCATTCAATCCTGAAGCGACTCAACAGGCTGAACAGATTGCAAAATTACTAACCAATATCAAATCAAATACGCCTCGTGATGTGATTAATAAAATCTTGCCACAAGGCTGGAAAGTGACAGCAACAGGTAAAATCATTCCTTCTGTGGGTTCAAAATTAAGCTTTAAAAGTGTATTGAATCGTTTACCAAGCACGGTATTAACACCTTATTTAATAGACTTTCAATCGAGCTTTTCAATTGGTGGTGACATTGTTGAAAATGAGAATGAAGATACAAGTGAGCCAACCGTGGGTAAAGGTTTTAATACTGGTTTACAACAAACTCCAACTATTGATTCTGTTGATTTAGACCAGTTTATTTTTACCCAAAATGAATACGGTATTTTCAATGTGGTCGGCACGGGCGATTATAAAAGTATTGTATTTGCGTTTATGCCAAATGCCAATAATATTGAGCAAGCTCCATTAGATACGTCTGTGGGTTTGAGCACAGTTGAAGGTGGCTATTTCAAAATGGTCACACCTGATAAACAGGAATTTGTCCTAATCACTGCGCCGAATAATCCCGTTGGTTTACAGCAAGCACTGGGCGGTGAAAGTACGATTAAACTTAGTCCAACAGGTGATGTATTGATGCGTTTAGATATGGCTGCAACGAATACTCGCCGTTTGCGTTTTGAAACTGACATGATGATGGTGGGTTGTTTTGACGCATTTGTTGAACCTGCACCTGATGGTTTTTGTAAAAATACAGAGTTTTGTGATTTCGGTATGGAATTCCCCGCAGATTTTGGTAATTTACGCGCCCGACAAGAAGCAAGAGTGATTTATCCTGATGGTAGCGCACAAAGCATTTATCCAACTGTGATTTATCCTGATGTTTTAGGCAATTTATTAGAACAATATGAGTCAGTTTCTGACATGCTTTACAAATCAGATGGAACGTTTGAAGCAACGATTTTAACTAATGGACAGGAACAAAAATACAGTTTAATCCCTAACATCAATGTCAAAGTACGCAGACTTGATGGCGGGGAAAAACGCAATTCTAAAGTTAATTTGCAAGGCAACGTACTATTTTATGAAGCACAAGAAGGCGATGATTTATTAAGCTTTTCTTTGAGTATTGATTCTTTATAACTCACATTATCAATGCTTCCATTAGTTTCTTAAACCTAATATCTTTGCGGCTTCGCCTATTTTTACGAGTCACTTTAACATTAGTTAATAATAGTAAATATTAGTGTAGCTTTCAAGTTGCTGTTATTACTACAATTAGATAGATTATGCGCTCATTTTAAACAATATCTAAATCTCATGTTGAACAAGATTCAGTGAATTATCGAATCAATCACGAGACATAGATAGTGCTTATTTCATTAATCCTCTTTGCCTTCAATCCATTGTTTTATCATGGAACGCAATTGTGGCAACATCCGAGCGGTACACACTTTAAGCTCCAAATCTTTCGCACGTTGCATATCCCATTTAGACAAAGGATGATAACTGACAAGCATCGCTTTGGTAGAAATGCCGCCAAATAAACCTTTCAAAGTATCTAATTTATACAAAATCTCGCTACCGGGACTATCAGGCTGATCGCCATAAGAATTAAAACGTTTGGTTTTGCATTCAATAATATACAAATGGTTATTCGCTAAAAAGGTCACATCCATCTCATTTTTAACCACGCGCCCCGTATCATCACGCCCTACTTCCACGCTACAACCCACATCTTGAATTTCAGGTATTTCTTTGCGCAAACCATAAACAATACTGAAAGTATGATTTTCTAGCCAACCGCCATTCACGAAAAATCGAGCATTTTCATCTGGAAATTGCAAACATTGATGCTGGTAATCTAAAACCCCTTCGGCTTGCATCCGTTGAATTAAAGCTTGTAACTCATGCCAATTTTCCTGACTGGCTGACAATTTAGGTGATTGTAAAGTTTGTTCAGCTTTTTGCGCCAGCCAATTTAATGCCGCCAATGGTTTTGCCAATAATTCAGCATGTTCAACCAATTCATCAGTCAATTGACGTAAATTCTGTGACACACCATGCTTTGCACCTTGACTTAAAACGGGTGCGCCATGAGCTTGTAAAAATGCAGGTAATTTAATTCTATCGGCACAATTGATGGTAGGTAATCCACGTTTGTGCATCCATATAACATCATCCGTATGCGGGTGAACGTAAAAAATTGGCTTGGAAAATTCGGTGAAAATCTCATACGCCACCATAGTCATCGGACGCGTACCACCACTGGCATTAAGCGCAATATCATCAGCTTCACGCTCAATTAACAACTCTAACATTCGGTCACGAATATGTTCGATATTCCAACTATCTTGTAATGTCCAAAGAGATACTTTAATTCCCGCCGTTTTTAATACAGCCGTTAAATCTTCAACTTGCTGATTTTGCTCAGAAGTATAAACCAAAATAACTTCTTTTGGTGCAAGCTGGGGGTCTAATGCGGGGGCAATATTCGCGGTTGCGGTATTGTAAACAAGGCAAATATGGACATTGGGTTTAAGCATGGAAACAGACCTTTGTTTATGAAGCGATTAAGGTTATTAACACTATGTGAATGAGTGCTTTTTAATAAGTTAAAGATATGAATATTATTTTGCAAACGGTTTGATTTATTGGAGCTGTAAAATTGTAGAGACAAGGCATGTCTTGTCTTGTCTTTACCTTTGTAATCATCAATTTTCCAAACGCATCTCAGGCACTAAAGTTTGTAAAATGTCTAAGATTTTTATTTCATCATAAACCTCACAAGCGTACTCCATTTGTTGCAATAAATCCTGAGTACGTTCCCAATGATTCGTTCGATGCAATGCAAGAAAAATCTTTTGATGGGGCGTTTGGGCAAATTCCTCATCATGGTGAAATAACTCCTCATGCAATTTTTCACCTGCACGCAAACCTGTATACTCAATTTTAATATCTTGATCTGGAATCTTGCCTGATAAGCGAATCATTTGTTCAGCTAAATAACGAATTTTTATAGGTTTACCCATGTCCAATACGAAAATTTCCCCACCCAGTCCCATCGCAGCACCTTGTAAAATCAATTGACAGGCCTCGGGAATCGTCATGAAATAGCGCGAAATATCGGGATGCGTTACCGTCACAGGCCCACCGCGTCGAATTTGCTGTTTAAATAAGGGTACAACACTGCCCGCCGAACCTAATACATTACCAAATCGCACCGTAATAAATCGAGTGTCAGTACATTCATTCAAACCTTGGCAATAAATCTCCGCAATCCGTTTGGTTGTCCCCATTATATTGGTTGGATTAACCGCTTTATCCGTTGAAATCATGACGAATTTTTCACATTCATATTGGCTGGCTAACAGAGCTAATCGTTGCGTACCCAGCACGTTATTATGAGCCGCTTGGCGAACTTGATTCTGTAACATCGGCACATGTTTATAAGCTGCCGCATGAAAAATGATTTGAGGTTTATAAGCTTGTAAAATATGAGTCAGTGTTACTTTATCGGTAATATCGCCTAAACAAGCGTGAAGAGTCAATGCGGGAAAAGTTTGGCGCAATTGCAGCTCAATTTGATATAAATTAAATTCGGAACGCTCAAAAATAATCAGTTGTTGAGGGTTTAATTTTGCCACTTGTCGACACAGCTCAGAACCGATAGAACCGCCGCCACCTGTCACCATCACCGTTTTTTGCTGTAAATTAGTTTGAATCACTTGCCAATCAAGTTCAACTTTGGCACGACCCAATAAATCATCAATCGAAACATCACGCAATGTGGTTAAATCAACTTGTCCATTCACCACGTTACCCAATTTTGGCAAAGTTCTAAATGGAACATGGCTTTGTTCACAAAATTCTACCATACGCTGCATTTGCTCATCGGTCGCGGATGGAATTGCGATGATAATGACATCAATATTTAATTCTTCCACAATATCCTGCAAATCTTCAATTGAGCCTAAAACAGGAATGCCATGCAATTTGCCACCTAATAATTGTGCTTGGTCATCTAAAAAACCAACAGGAATATAGCCATATTGCGGTGTTCGCACCATATCGCGCACTAACATATCGCCTGATGTGCCCGCGCCTAAAATCAGTACTTTTTGTTGATTGCTAGGGATGGAAATATAGAAAAAATTGAATGAATGCTCATACCATAAACGATAAGTTAAACGGGGGATTCCCCATAATAAGATTAAGATAAAAGGGTAAAATAATAGCGAAGAACGTGGAATATTCTCCAAACGCATCAAAATAAACAAAACTAAGGCTGTCACTAAGATGCCTGAAAATGCAACATTCAGCATCAAACGTAAATCGTGCATACTGACATAACGCCAAATTCCACGCTGCAAACCACTACGCCATGCAATCCACATTTGTAACATCACTACAATTGGAAATAGATAGATGGCAGCAAACTCTTCGTTATCAGCTTGAAAATTATAACGAATTAAAATTGCCAGTATCCACGCCAAACCCGTCATCAGAGCATCGTGAATCAGAATTGGCACATGATGAAGACGCGGCATTAGCGAATAAAGACCCGTGTCAGCGTTTTAAGAATTAAGCCAAAATCCAACATCAAGCTGCGTTCATTCACATATTGTTGATGATAAGCCAGTTTTATCGGTAAAATCTTTTGAATATAGTCCATTTCAGGCTGATGCGATGTGGCTAATAATTCACTTTCATCCTTGAACTCAATCGACGCATTATCGGTAATACCCACAGGCACTGATAGCACTATATTTTTAATTTCATCGGGATAATAAGCAACATATTCAGGCACTTCAGGACGGGGTCCGACCAAACTCATATCACCTCGTAATACATTGAATAATTGCGGTAATTCATCGAGTTTGTATTTACGCAAAAAATATCCTGAACGGGTGATGCGGCAGTCTTGTCCAATGGTTAATTTAAGACCTTCATTGCTCATGGACATGGTGCGGAATTTTATAATTTTAAATAATTTTCCATATTGTCCAACTCGAGTTTGTTGGAAAAAAACCGTGCCTCGACTGTCTAACTTAACCCAAATTGCAATCAATAATAATATTGGACTTAGCGCAATTAAGCCTAGGATAACAAAAAATAAATCAAATAAACGTTTAGCTGCCATTTCTTTACAAACAAAAGCAAGTGAAACGAACACTTATAATAGATATGAATCAAGGATGCAAGACGTAAATCGGAATCAACTTTGGCTTATGTCTCTTTAAATAGCAGGAAATAGTTGAAGTTGGCTTTGCTTCTGAGGATTTTCTTAATTGCCCAGTCAAAACTGATTAATT
>JAYQWJ020000331.1:0-4810 GCA_035829175.2 Candidatus Albibeggiatoa psychrophila | reverse complement strand
CCACCTTGGAATAAAGCAGTCATTAGCGATTTCACCTTTTTAGTTAATACATTGAATTACTAAATAGTTTAGGCGCATTTTGTCGAAAAATAAACAATATGATGCAAAAAATAGACAGGCGTTGTCAAAAAATCGTCATGCGTGCAATGTTATTAGACATCCATTTTTACGGAAAGATTCATCTATAAATTGTCAAAAATTTAGGAGTGCACTTTGGTATGAAAGAATGAGATAAGGTTAGTGAGATTTATCAAACCATTTCCATTAGACTCGGCATTTACCATCCGATTTTGCTCATACACTTTTGTTGAAGTATTTAGATACAGAGAATAATTGCTTGGATTTCAAACTTTTTTAAAGCAGAAGCACTATCAACATGGTTATAAGACAAGTTAATAATGTTGTTAAGGTATTGGAATGGTTCAGAAGTTCATGACAAATCAATAAAATTAGTCTATAATGCGAATTCTAGGTTGCGGGAATATTTGGTGAGACACATAAAAAGCCAAGTATTTCCGCAATTTGATTTTTAGGATTACAAAAACATTTATAATAGCACAACTTTTTCGCATTGCAGCATTTTGGGAATTAGTTGATAATGCCAATTTGCTTACGCAAGAGGACGACAGTTTATGTATTGCACTTTATTAAAAGCTAAATTGCACCGTGCTTGCGTGACTCACGCAGAGTTAGACTACGAAGGTTCATGCGCTATCGATGGTAAGTTATTAGATTTGGCTGGCATACATGAATATGAGCAAATTCAAATCTATAATCTTGCTAATGGTGAGCGTTTTACCACTTATGCTATTCGTGCTGAAGATGGCTCTCAAGTCATTTCTATTAATGGTGCTGCTGCACATAAGGCTAGCCCCGGTGACAGAATCATTATTTGTTCGTATGCAAGTTTAACTGCGCAAGAAGTCGCCATTCACAAGCCTACTTTAGTTTATTTAGATGAGCTTAATAATATTACTCATACTCGTAATTACATTCCAACTCAAGCAGCATAGTCTGTTATCTGCTCTATCCTCAAATATCACCTTCTACTTTAAAAAACACGTTATATTCTAGTAACGTACAAGGAATAAATGAGCACTTGTACTTAACCTGATGACAAGGTGGTTTTCAGGTTTTGTACAATTCATCCACAAAATCAACAAAGGTAAAATTATAAATCAGGGCCAATGTTAATATGTAAGCGCACGGGATAACTATCCTCATTCAATGCGGTTGCCACATCGACTCGAATCAAACCAATTGGTGAACGCCAACGTACTCCAACCCCAACACCATGTTTTAATGTCTCAGAAAAATCATTAAACGCATTGCCCACATCATAAAATACAGCCGCACTCCATTTACCCACAATTTGATGTTCATATTCTGCGCTGCCGACGATTAAATGTTTACCACCAATCACATTGCCTTTACTATCTTGAGGGCCTAAAGCACTGTAATCATAACCACGTACACTTTTATCGCCGCCTGCAAAATAGCGAATACTTGGCGGTAAGTCACGAAATTCACCATCCAATAACGAAACGGAAGTATAACCCCATTCTCCACGGGTAATAAAACGCCCTTTTTCAAATACTTGATGAATATACTTGCCGCTTAAATGAGGTTGAATAAAAGAATTGTCTGAGCCAAAATTATTCAATGCACCACGTATGGAAAAATCCAATTTATAACCATTCAAGGTATAAATACGGTCATCTGCTTTAATAAATGTCCAAGACGCACTCGGCATTAATAAAGTGGCGTGCCCTGTGTCTTCACCAATTTGATATTTTTCATCACGATACTCAATCCCGATCACTTCTTGTAAATTAATATTGTTAAATATCGTCCGAATCTGATTTTTCGATAAACCCACAATCATGCTTTCAGTATCATAAGTATCATTTTCTTCTTTTAAATAACCCGCTTTAGCAGTCAGAAACTGATTTGCATCATTGCCAGTCGGAATAATATATTGCGCCGTAGCCGCTTGACGAATCTCAGAAAGTTGTAAATCCAATTTAAATGAATGCCCATAACTATTAACATAACGCCGTTCCCAGCCTAAACCACCACGGATTCCCGTATCTGTCCCATAACCAATACTGGCACTGTATAAATTACGATTGCGCGGGGTTAATTTTACAGACACAGGAATATCATAAATTTCCTCAGCCGATTCCGAAGTTGGGCGTTGAATACCAACATCGACGTTCTCAAAATATTGACTATTCACCAATGCCGTCCGAAATGCCAACATCGTATCCTCATCATAAGCATCACCCGCTTCAAAGGTTTTATAACGATTCAACAAGGATTCTTTAAATGTCTCTTGTTCATAGCTAATCGCGCCAAATTTATAGCGTTTACCACTATCAAATACCAATTTCACATTGGCAGAATAATCGGACTCGTCAAGCAAAATCTGAGTGGTTAAAAAATTAGCATCAAAATAACCGCGCGATTCAGCTAAGTTACGCAATACCCGTTTACCTTTTTCATAATTAGGCGAGTTAAATATATCACCTTGTTTAACAGGAAATTGTGCTAATAATTGTGTAAATATTTCATCTTGTTTTGCCTCACCTTGCAATTCCATATCCACCGTTTTTAAAATCAAAGGTTCGCCTAAATCAATCGCATAAGTCGCTATCCATATTGTCTTAGCTGTTTCAGGTGCTGTGAGTTGGCTATCAATCTCAGGACGATAATAGCCAAACGGTCGGAGGGCAATTTTAATGTCTTCAGGTGCTTTGTTATGCAAACGTTTAATACGCTTTTCTGATAAACGTTCATTATTTTTTTGCTGTTCTATGCGTAGGCTGGCAAGAATATTTTTGACAATTTCAGCCTGCTTAATGCCTTTGATTTCTACTTTAACTGTTGTTTTAAGGTCTTCATCTTCTGCGGCAAAGACTGAAAAATTTATCAATATCCACCCTAAAAATATCCAAACGCCTCGCATAAACTTAAGCCTGTGGTTGTCTAAGATTGAATCTCTAAGCTCTCGTTTTCCATAATAAATTAACACAATAAAGTTCTTGTTAAGATTATTCATGGTATCCGACAGTCTTGAGGTTTTTCAATGACGCGTTGATGTCATGGTCATGGTTCGTGCCACATTCAGGGCATTGCCATTCGCGTACAGCAAGCGACATATTTTCTTTTATGAACCTGCATGCGTCTGCGATATGTTTGGCTAACTTCGGATTCTTAATCATGTTTTTTACAGCAAGGTTTTCAGCACAAACGACTTGGTTCTCGTTAATCAGTTTGTGGGACAATTTAATGTAAGTTATCCAGACGACAATCAGAAATTTTCGCGTGAACACAGGCAACTTTACGCTTGGCTTTCAGTCTGTTCTTGCCACCAAGTTTCTTCTTAGCAAGACGACGTTCAAACGTCTGAGCCAGCAGTTCTTCTTAAACTGTTGTTCAGGATAAAATCGGAATTTGTAGGCACGTTTAGTTTTCACGTTTCACATTATGTGGTAAAACAATGTAAATGGTCAACAAACAAAAGATAGCCTAATGAAATAAGGAACGGATATAGGGTCGGCTGTCGCCGATGCGCTATCCCTCCCCGACCTGAAGGACGGGGTTTCTCGCGCAAAATCTTTGATGAAGTTAACATTTTTTTATCAACTCTGTGTATTCAATACGGTGGACAGTTTTTGAGCTATATTTTCTATGCTTTTTAACTAGTTGACTTTATTAAGATTAAATTAAATCAAACTTAGAGTTTAAGCTGAAGAGGAACAATTAATGAGTATTGCTTTACCCGCGCCAGAATTACGTTATCTCGCATTGCAAACGGCATTGGAAGTCCATGGACGTGATTTGGGCGCGTTAAATGAATCAGAAATGGAACAGATCGTTGAAAGTGTAAGAATCCAATATCAACTCCACAGCCTGATACTTTCATCGCCTCAAGCGGCAAACACCTTAATCAGCGAGAATCAATTAGAATCCAGTTTGAATGCCATTCGTGAACGCTATCCGAGTCAAGATGAATTTAGCATCGAACTTGCCCGCAATGGTTTAAATATCGATTTATTAAAAGCAGCCTTACGACGGGTCTTACATGCTGACAATGTGTTAGTGGCTGTTGGACATGAGATTGAACCTGTGACCGATTCAGACATTCGGGCTTTTTACGCAAAATATCAAGACCGTTTTAACACACCCGAAACTCGAACCGCACGGCATATTTTAATCACGATTAATAAAGACTATGCAGAAAATACCCGTGAACAGGCACAAAAACGGATGGAAGTCATTGCCAGTGAATTGGGTTCAACTATTAGCACAGAGCAATTTGGCAAATTAGCAGAAAAGTACTCAGAATGCCCAACTGCTATGCAGCAAGGACAATTAGGAACTATTCCAACAGGAAAACTTTATCCTGAATTAGACGAAATCTTGTTTAAGTTAGCAGAAGGCACAATCAGCAAGATATTGAAATCAGAGTTAGGCTTTCACATCCTGTTCTGTGAGCAAATTCACCGCGCAGAAAAACTGACCTTAGAACAAGTACGAGACAAAATAACTGAAAGTTTAGGACAACAACGTAGCAAACAATTACAAGCGGCGTGGATTCGTTCATTAACTAAAGGATAGATAAAAAACATCTTGTTTTCAACAGTCGCTTTTTTCACTATGTTTATAATGTGTACTGTTTATCACTACGCGCCAGTTTACTGCGATGGCTGCATTGGTTTTCGTTGCGCCAGAATTCAGCGCGAAAGCTCATAGTGTTTGTTTCATTGATTATTCTCCAAACTGTCATCCATATCATTCAAGTAAT
>JAYQWJ020000330.1:0-2553 GCA_035829175.2 Candidatus Albibeggiatoa psychrophila | reverse complement strand
CCTGAAATATTACCCCCTGCTTTAATATTCTGCTCGCAATTCAAATCACCTTTAATTGAACCACCACCACCCATAGAGATAGAACCCGTAATCTCAACATTACCTTCTAATTTAATCTCAGGAGCGACAAAATGTACTTTTCCACCCCCTGTACCTTTTAACGTGCCAGAAGCACTAGCACTGATATCCTTAGCATCAACACTGGCAGTTTGACCCGCCTTAGCCGTAATATTTTCTGATGCCGTTGCACTGATATTCTTAGCATCAACACTGGCAGTTTGACCCGCCTTAGCCGTAATATTTTCTGATGCTGTTGCACTGATACTCTGTTGTGCCGTCGCGTCAATGTTTTGCTCAGCCACAACCGTGCAATTTTTCTGAGTTTGGACAAAGATATTGCCCTCAGCCAATAAATCCACATCACCAACAATCGTTGTTGTCAGCTTATGCGTGGATAAATCATAAACAATCGAGCTGCCATCAGTATATAAAATTTCATGCAAGTGTGGCTCATTGTAGTGATAACGAATAATTGTGCCATCACTATAGGCAGTTTCATCAATATGATAATTATTTTTTTCATCATAATGATAACGTTGCTTTGAACCATCCGCATAAATTGTCGTTTCATTATGGGTTTGGGCTTTCTCGTCCCATTCATATTGTTGTTTATAACCGTCTTTCCACACCCATTCTTTTAAATGAAGCTGATTTTTCTCGTCCCATAAATACTGATAATCCGTGCCATCCGCCTGCAACCAATGTTGCCAATGAGTTTGATTTTCCTCATCCCACTGATATTCAAAAACTGCCTTATCCGCCCACTTCCAATGACGGCGACAAATTTTAGTGTCTTCATCCCACAACACCTCATAATCCCAGCGATCAGGAAACCAATCATGCTCCCAATGCCGAGGCGGCACACCCGTCTTGTCTGAATTTGTTTCTTTTTTGCGAGCGGTTCTATCCTCACGGTCATCAAAAAACCACTTTGTAGATTTTCGACCATCTGGATAGACTTCTAATAGTCTGTGTAAATACCTATCATATTCCCATAATCGCCCATCTTTATAACGAATCCGATGTACTGATTCACGCCATGGTCGCTTGTCTTTCTTATTAGGTCCGCTATTATCATCATGCCCAACGGGTGGTCTTGAATCATCTTTATACATCGCTCCAATGATGATGCCATTATGAAATTCACCATCAGGGCAAGCAATTAGCACTCTTTCACCGACTTCATAAGCCCAATATTCAATATCACCACCCGCCCGTAAAGCCATTTGTGGTAGCCAATAAGTATGGCGGTCGCCTGCGTTTACCCTATAAAGCGGCCCTCTAAAATCTTTATTCCTATCTTCGCAGTTATCCCAGTGCGGGATATTTTCATCATCTTTTTCAGGTGCGCCCACAGTATCGTATTGCGCCTCAACAATAATTCCCTCAACAATAAAATTACCCGCTTTACGTTTGCTGTTAGCGTTATCGAATAGCGGATTGGGCGAATGATTAACAGCCATTTTTAGATTTGTTCTCTATCTTGTCGTTCTAAGAAATGCCCGTATCTTGTTTCAAAAACCAGAATAGAGTGAATATTATCAGCCTCTTTTACGGTATCAGTGCCAGTACAACACAGCACAAAGCTTGCGGCACGATCGCCAATCGCCACATCATCAAGATTAGGTGGGTCAATAACAATCGGATTTAATCTCAACTCCAACGCTAACATTGTTAAATCAATATCCGTTGTATTTGAGATAACCTTTACAAAAACCACCGCTTCAAAATCAGTTAAAAATTTCCACCCTAAATCAAACGGGTCTTGTCCATTATCCAAAAATTTAAAGCTTGGGATAATGGGATAAAAATCCGTATTACCCCATGTGTCACCATAAGACTCAGTGCCAGTGTCCTGAACACGTTGTGTTATTTGCTGTTTTATCAGTTCTGTAATGGAGTGGTTATTCATATTCTCTATAGTCAGCACGCAAACAATCCTAACCTCATTATAAATGAAGTAAAAATAAAAAATGTATGCTAAAACACCTTATGATTTTCCCTGTTTTGCATATTATGAAGCGACATCTAATTGCATTAATCAGCCAAAAAGTTACTTGAATATATCTAAAAGTTGTTTTATACTTTGTTCAAATGAAGTTTTGCACTTTGTTTAAATTGAAGTCCACTTAAAAGAAAGGAACAACCATGCCACAACGTAAACCAACGCCCAACATCGTTAACCATGTATGTGCCCCACTTGTAAATGAATATGGCAGTCGTTATGGGACTGTTTATATTAAAATTTCCTAGATTGAAAAAGGGGATATTCCAGTTAACTATAATAAGGGAAACTTTATGACAAACCTAGGCTTTAACAGAGACCTGTACAATACCATTCAGGAGCTTAAGCTGGAAAGTCGTGATGTATGGGATCAGGTAAGGTATATCGATCTTAGTATGGAAACAGACTCACTCAAACAGGCTTTTGAGTTGTACTGGAAGTATTGATAACCTTATTACTTTTAGGAAACCACCTGCACAACAACAGTA
>JAYQWJ020000329.1:0-7755 GCA_035829175.2 Candidatus Albibeggiatoa psychrophila | reverse complement strand
CTTGGCACGCCTTTTTTTATGCTGATTTGATGTTTTTAGATATGTTTCAAGTTTATATGCTTCTAATTCACTGCTGAACAGAATCACCAGCTATCTCAATAAAAATTGCATAACATAAATGGCAGTATTCAAAAAAAATGGACTTCCACCAAAGTGAAAGCCCATGATTCAATTAATAAACTACTCTGTCACAGTGTAAATATATTGCGCTAAACCATCCGCATAAATCACTTGATAATCTAACACGCCATCTTGGTTAATATCATCGACACGACTAAATTGAATCCCATCACTGGGGTCAACAGCCGCTTGCTGAACATTCATGTCAAACACCCCTGTAAAAGTAAATTCTCCCGTTTCCACAACCACTTGCCCATTATTTTTAAAAGTCACACTTTCAGTATCTGCGTTAATTAAAAAACTAGACAAGGCATTAGGTTGATACGCTGCGGGATACGCCAGTTGCTCACGTTTGACCCCTAACTCATCACGGAATATCCAACGCAAAGTATTACCAATATCGGTTAATCCTAAAGCCGACGTATCAGCTAAATTAATCACGCGGGAGATGACAGCAGGACGAACAATAATCAATTGTGTATCACTAATGATTCCACTGAGATTACCTGCGACACCGAATTGAGGAAACACTAATTGAGTATTGAATAAAGTTTGCATTGCCCTATTAAATGCCCCCTCATTTTGCAGTGCTGGCTGCGTCCACAATTGGCGACCTGAACTCACTGTAAATACAACACTACCATCACTGTTTTCAAGTATTGATGTGGGCGTATCTTCATCTACAACCAAGTTGTTCGTATTCCAAACCATACGGCGCGTACCATCGACATTGTAGGTAAATAATAAACGGCTAGCATCTAAATTTGTGACTGTATAATCCGCTAACTCAGGCAATAATTGCAATTCACTGACAATTTCAGGCGTGGGCACAACATATAACAATTGCTGTTCGCCATTTTGATAAGTAATACGCACATCGTCTGAGTAGTCGGCATTCGCATCTGGAATCAATACCAATTGTGTCACTTTACTGCTTAAACCTTGGGTAATAATGGGGTCTAACATCGTGAAAAAGGTTTGTTTGTCCAATTTCAATGACATGCGTCCATCGTTATAAAAACGTACTGAGTTATCCACAACGCCCGGAATCGCTTCAATTGCCACCGCTAATTCGGCTTGATTGGCTGCGGCGGGATAGAAAAGTTGCTCACGACGTTCTTCATTACTTTGGTTTAAAAACGCTTGTACATAACGGAATAAAGCATTTTTTTGACCTCTCACCAAGGTTGATACAGGTTCAAATCCCAATGGTTTCAAGTAATTAGTTATATCCGTGGTTTTGCTCGGACGCACTTTTAAATACAAATCGGTATTACTTAAAATATCCACTGTGCCATCCGTATTTGATTTAAAGCCTTTGAAATCGCCTGTAATCAAGGTGTCTTGTAATTGCTGAGGATTTTCAATACTGGGCTGTAATACCACCGCACGACCCGCATCCGTAATAATCGTAATGCTACCGTCATCGGCTTCATACACGCCTGCGGTTTGACTGGCAACGGCTTGATATACCCGAATTGGAGTTAACAAAGTATTTTCCGTGACACCATCCAAACTAGAATCTAAAGTTAATTGCCCCGTAACCGCATCTTGAATAAAATTACTATTTTGACTGGTAAAATCAGGCAAGGCGTTAATCCCTTCTAAAATAGGAATACCGCCTTCAATAATATCGGTTCGCAAGTCTATCGCATTCAATTGCCCCAAAGGCTCAAGCAAATTAGGCAAGATGTTGGTTAATTCTAAGCCTTGAGGAATTTGTGCAGTCGCACTGAATGTAACCCCTGAACCCAAAGTGACATTTTCACCGATTGTTGTATTCGCGCCGATAATCACATTGCTCAAAGTTGAACCCGAATCAATTTTGCCGAAAATACGCGCGGGATTAGACGCAAAACCCGTAATAATACCTGACAATGTGCCAGAACCTGTGATTGTTGTACCACTGGCAAGCGTGACATTTTGAATCACACCATTATTGGTAATTGCGCCAGAAATCGTACCGCCATTGACGGTTGTGCCCTCAAGTACGGTGACTCCTGAAATCAAACCTTGGTTGTTAATCGCACCGCTTAGCTCACCGCCAATCACAGCACCCGTTGATGAAATAGTGTAATTACTGAGTATTTTCCCTTCATTATCATAAGTCTCATCAATCACATTTAATTTAACAACCAGTTCTAAATTTTCAATGTTATTTACGTCTTGAGTGTCCAAAGTATCAGAACTGACCGTAATTTGTGGCTGGATAATATCGGCAACGGTTGGGATAAAACTAAACTGATATTGACGTACTATACCCGCATCCAAACTGGGCAAACGACATGAAATCACAGGGGCTTGCACTTGACATGGAATATCTTGCTCTTCATTACCTTGTTTCAAGATTTTTGCGCCTGAAACGTTCAAAGAAGTATCTACACTGTGAGTCAACACAATATTAGTCGCACGATCAGGACCGTTGTTTTTAACTGTGATGTCATAAGTGGTGGCTAAATTAATCACCGCAGGATTGGGTGTTGCAGTAAAACTATCAATCGATAAATCCGCCACTGCAAGCACATTCGTTGTTTCGACTAACACATTTTGGGTTGGATCAACTTGGTCAGCCGACACTGTGACTTGATTGTTAAGCGTGCCAATATCGGTTGTTGTCACCACCACGGTTAAACCAACGGTTTCATCTTTATCCAATTTACCCAATTGACAATCTAAAATGCTGCCATTCGGAGTACAACCACCACGTTGCGGATTGACTGAAATCAGATCGACATTCGGCGGTAAGGTATTAACTAAATTAATATTTGTCGCACGATCAGGGCCTGTATTGGTCACGCTTATGGTGTAATTAAACGTTTGTCCGATTTGCACGGGGTCTTCACTGTCGTACATGCTTAAACTTAAATCGGCTGATGCAACACGTAACACACCAATTGCATTATCAAAAAAGCCTGCAACATAAATATGCGCACCGAGTGGGCTGGGGGCTAATGCTCTTGCACCACCAATCCCGTCTACGCCATCAACTCCATCACGCAATACATCAACAAAAGCTAAACGCCCATTATCATTACGATTACGTTGGAAAATCGCCACAGCACTATCCGTTGTTCCTGCCGCATACACATAGTTGCCTTCAGGACTGACCCGTACATCATACGCGCCATTTAAGCCATCAACAGGAATCCCCAACGCTGAACTATCGCCATCGCGCACAGTTTGCACAAAGGTCAATATGCCTGAGCTGACATTACGCGCATACACTGAAATCGAGTTATTTACGCCATCGGCTGCAATATATACATTCGTGCCATCATCACTGACAACCACCGAATTCACCGAATCCAAACCTGTGGCATCCGCAATGGTGTCGATAAAGGTTTGCAATAAAGTCAACGCGCCTGTTTCGGCATTTAAACTGTATGCCAACAAACTATCGCTATTAGGACTCACTGCGTATAAATATTGTTGGTCTGGACTCAAGGCTAAATCCACTACGCCTGTAAGCTGTACACTGCTTGTTTCCGTACCGATAAAATTGAGTTTACCGCTGTCGGCATTCCGTTGAAAAATCGAAATCGCATTGTCAAACACGGCTGCAACGTATACATAATTTTGGGTGGCTTCGACATCAAATGCAGAGGCTAAACCATCAATTCCATTGTTGCCATCGCTGAATGATTCGATAAATTCCAATGTGCCTGTGACGCTATTACGTCTAAATACCGCCAGCGCATTATCATTAAAACCTGTGGCATACATAAATTGTGTATCTGGGCTGAATGCGATACTAGATGCACCTGTAATCCCTAACACCACTGCACCGTTCAAGTCTTTCGCGCCGTTGATTAAGCTTTGTCTAAAGGTTAAATTTCCTGTGCTACTGTTGCGGCTAAATACGATAATCGAATGGCTACCAAATCCCGTTGCATAGACAAATTTCCCGTCGGGCGAGACTAATACTGCGTTCGGACGTTCTAAATTATCCACGTTTAAAGCAGGTGTACCGGGGAATAAAGTCGATGGACTACTGACGCGCTTGCTTAATGTCACGGCGTTATTGGTTTCATCCACATCAAATTCCGCACTACTCACCGTGGCGGTTACAGTGAAATCTTTAGATTGGGTTGCCAATGCGACTAAAGTAATATCGGCAGTGGCATCTTTGGCTAAACCAGACATCGTACACACAATGGTATGGCTATCGGTTTGCTCGGTACATGTGCCAAGAACCGCTTGAGTTTGGGTTGCGACTACGGTTGCGGGCGGGGTAAAGGTTAATTCAGTTGGCAAGGGCACGCTCAATACGATATTGCTCGCACTGTCTATACCCAGATTATTTAATTGCAACAAGAAGCTAATCGGATTATCAATTAATACGTCTGATTCTGGCAACACGCTGCCTGTTAATACTAAATCCGCACTGCTTTGGGTCACAATGGTTTTAAGATCGACAGAATTATTCGACGGGTCAGCATCTACCGTGTCACTCCCCACTTCACCTTTGCTGGTTAATTCGCCTAATGTTTGTGGCTGTACGTTAATATAGATTTCGGCATTGGATGTATTCGCAATCGGCCCTAATAAACAAGTCAAAACACTGTCCGCTTCAGTACACGTTTCACCTTGGGTTGCATTGACCGAAAGCAATTCCACACCTGCGGGCAAAGTTTGTTTATAAACCACATTATTGGCTTGGCTCGGCCCTAAATTTCTAACCGTCGCCGTGTAGCGCAACACATCATCTAACAACACGCTATCGGCTGGAATTGAAATTAATTCTAAACTCAAGTCAGCAGATAAACTTGAAACGGCAGTTTGTTCTGATGCAATATTTTCCGTTGGATCATAGTTTGAAGTCACGGCTTGCGCATTTAAGGTCATCGTGCCTAAATCCGTTGGAGTCACATCTAAGCTGACAGTCGCACTTTCGCCTACGCCAATGGCTTCCAAAGTACATATAAAACTAAAACCCGATGTACAACTGCCATTTGAAGCGGAAATTGTCCCAATCGCAACGTTATTACCAATTAAATTATTGCTTAAAGTCACGCCTGTAATATCAGGGCCGTTATTTGTCACCACAATGCTATAAGTCATGGTGTCGCCCAATACCACGGGGTCTACGGTTTCATCAATCCGAATCACCACATCAGACACTTGCCCTGTTGCCGTGATTGGCGTGCTGTTACTATTATCGGCGGCATTAGTTTCTGTACCGTTGGCGGTGACATTGAAGGTTATTATTTGATTTAATGCGGCTTGCAAGGCTTCAATTTTCAGGCTAAAGGCTTTGGTATTGTTTGGCGCGATATTGCTGATTGAACCTAAATTACAACTGACTTTATTACCATTTGTACTACATCCCGCTGTTTCAACTAAAGCAAATTGTGCGGGTAAAGTCGTGGTCAATACCACACCTGATGCAGGCGTTGTCCCGCTGTTGGAAATATGACCTGCGATGCTGAGTTGTGCGCCCACACTGACAGAATTCGGTGTTGCCACCACATCAACCAAAGTTAAATCAATATTGAGCACGCCGACAGAAACTGCTTTACTGACACTGTTGTTGGAAGTATTTGAATCCCGCTCATCAGCTTTAACACTGGCGGTCATGGTTAATACGCTGCTGGATATGTTACTTGGCGCGGTGGTTTCAACGGTAATATACGTGGTTTCGACTGCACCCGATAAATTACATGTCAAAACCCGAATTGCTGCATCAAAGCTACAACGATTATCAGCACTGACAAAAGTTAAACCTGAAGGTAAATTAGCAGTCAGCACTTGATTGGTCGCGGTATCAGCCCCTGCGTTGGTGACTTCAAAAGTGTAAGTTAACGGACTCCCAGTATTAATCACATCATTGGAGCTATCGGCATTGGTGGTAACGCTAAGTTGTAAATCGGCGGTAGCAACCACTTGTTTTAATTCACTGACTGTTGTAACAGTATTATCCGTACTATTGCTATCCAATACACCAGAGCTGACCGATGCCGTATTCGTAAGCGTGCCAGTCCCTATATCACTAGGCGTTGTGACAATGATTTTAATCGTTGCAGTGGCATCTTTGGCTAACGTGCCTAAACTACACCCAATAATTTGTGTATTCCCTGCACTTTGAGTACATGTACCAACCGATGGTGTTGCTGATGCTAACGTCACATTTGGATCAATATTATTGGTCACTTGTACCACAGCAGCATCTTCAGGCCCTGCATTGGTCACGGTCAAATCATAAGTTAAACTACTACTCACCCCAACAGGTGCATTGTCGGTCACGCTTAAACTTAAATCAGCATTGACTGTTGTCAGCGCGGTAATCGCATCACTTTGAATTCCCGTGACATAAACAAATTTTCCATCGCTACTAATCGCAATCCCCGTTGGTTCACGCAAGCTGTCAGGGGTAATGCTGGCGTTAGTGGTTGAGCTACGGTAAGTTAATAAGCCTGTTGTGGTATTACGGTCAAATTCTAAAATCGCATTATTATTCACCGCGCTGACAAAAACATCCGTGCCATCAGGACTGACGATGATATTGCGTGCGCCAGATAAATTGCTGACATTATCAATTCCATCTTTATAAGTTTTGAGTTGGGTCAATGAACCGTCAGGATTTCGGGTAAAAACCACAATGGCACTTTCATTGGTATTGGCATTGTTATCTTTATTGTTATCAGGATTGGTATTGCTGGCGAGATATAAAAAATTGTTATCAGGACTGATGGCTAAGCTATAAGCACCACGTAAGCCTGTGACATTTTCCAATGTTCCAATGAGACCAAGCTCACCAACCGATGGGCTACGTTGAAAGATTTGAATCGTATTATCTAAACCTGAAATCGCATAAATATAAATACTATCATTGCTGACGATGACATCAGTAGGACCTGTGAATTTTTCGATATTAGTGGTATTTTTTAAAATTGCAACGACGGTCAAACTACCATCAAGGGGATTTCTATCATACGCGGTGATTGAATGGTCATCTAAGGCGGTAACATACAATCGAGTTTGGTCGGGACTGATAGCGATAGACAACGCACCATCTAAACCATCAGCATCAATATTGTCTTGTTTAATATCTAATAAAGCTAAATAGCCCGTGGCAGGATTGCGGGTAAAAGTGAGTAACGCATCATCTAAACGCCCCGTCACATAGACATTGCGCCCATCACCACTGATAGCAATATCCGCCGCACCGTTTAAACCTGTCACCCCACCAATGCCATTTTCAACAGCCGTGATAAAAGTCAGTTGTCCCGAAGTGCTATTACGGCTGAAAACAGATATTTTTGCTTCAGCAAAGCTGGTGACATAAACATGCAGTTGATCAGGGCTAATAGCGACAGAACTGGCACTATCCAAACCGTTGATAGTCAATCCATTATTTATATCAGTTGTGTTATTAAATTTGGCTTCGACCAAAGTCAGCGCATTACTGGGTTGATGCCAAGCCATTGCTAGCAATATGTAACTTAATAATAAGAGCTTTAACCACAGATGCTGCATTGCTGTGGGTTGTATTCGTTTGAGCATAAGGTAGTCTCCTTAACAGTCATATTTGATTGCCATTAGTATACCTTATAAATTTTTGCTTTTTGATTTTGGATTCTTGATTGAAGGTTTTGCGGTTTGAAGGGGTGTTGATGCAGCAAGATGTAAAATAGC
>JAYQWJ020000328.1:0-3148 GCA_035829175.2 Candidatus Albibeggiatoa psychrophila | reverse complement strand
GATTGCCAGTCCTTATTTCAAGGTGACGCAATGTTGCCCTATTTCTAATCAAAATTCCCTCATAAAGCTTGCAATTATTGATTGATGGTCTATAGAACCCATTTAAAATCTATCGTTATCATGTTTTTACCATTAAGACGCAGAGCATCTAGGCTGCATTCCAACGGAGACCATTGGAACGAGAAATCGAAAATTTAAAAATATTTATCTAGTTACTACGCTCAGCGTGGTAATTCAGCTTTGACGCTCTGCGTCATTATTAGCTTCTAAAATCATTAATTTTAGATTTCAAACAGGTTCTATAACTGATGTTATGCAGTTAACAAAATTTTTAGATTATTTTTAATATAGTTTCACAGGCTTAGATTTTCCGTTAATAATTGATGGCACTGTATCTAATAAAAAAATTGGTAAGTAAGCAGACCAATACTCAGACTATCTCATTCAAAGTGTAAATTTAACAAAGATAACACCGCCTAGAGCAGTGCTATTCCTAATGCACAAGTCTAAATTTCAAAGGAGAGCGTTGTGCGTATATCCATACATCCGATTGTTACTATATTTTTAAGTTCACTATTATTTGACCAATCACTCTATGCCTTACCCCAAGGTCCTTTTGTTGAACAGGATCAGGAAAAAATGGTTTGGCAACAGGGTGGTAATCCAAATTTTATTTTACAGCCTCGGCTACTCTGGCAATTTAGTCGGAAATATCCGAGTTTTGCAGACATCGATGCTGATGGCGACACCGATTTAATACTTGTTCCTATCGATGAGTACTATATGGATTATCCAACAAGTGGCGTTTATTTGGAAAACATAGGTAATAACACAAATCCTGCATATGCCCTTAGTAAGTTAAGCCCATTTAAAAATACAGAACATGGTGAATTTTCTTCAACTGCTTGGGATTTAGATAATGACGGTGATTTAGACTGGATACAACGCGACAACTATGGTGGCAAATTCTATTTTGTTGAAAATATAGGCAATGCCTTTGAGCCACAATTTATACAACGTAGAAGTGCAGATAATCCTTTAGAACATCTTTCTTATCCTTATCCTCCAGTATTACTAGATGCAGACAATGATGATGATGCTGATTTGCTAGCTGTATCACAAGAAAACCAGATTATTTATATTGAAAATATTGGTACTCTCAATGTACCGCAGTTTATAGAGCGGACTGGAGCAGGTAATCCGTGGAATGGAATGGTTGCTGACCGTTTGACTGCACTAGATTTAGATGATGATAGTGATATAGATGTAGTGATGACTACCCCTGACGGTCACTTCAGTTATTTAGAAAATATTGGGACACCTGAGACTCCCAATTATGTTGAACGTAGCGGTACAGATAATCCTTTGTCTAATATCGATTCTGTTGGAGCAATAGCCCCTGTTGATATGGATGCTGATGGCGACTGGGATTTAGTTATTGGACCTGACATGATTTACCTTGAAAACCAAGGAACAGCTTCTGCACCTAAGTTTGAGGTTAGCGAGAATCCTTGGGGTGGATTTTATGCTCGACACCATGCCATGATAGACCCTGATGGTGATAATGATTGGGATATAGTTGTACCTAGTTATGGCGACAGATTAGGTTATTTTGAAAATATCGGTACACCCACTGCGCCACAATATGTCGATCAAAGTTCTAATAAGGCTCAAAACCCATTTTACAATCTGGGGGAATTTAGTATCCATAGTATCGTTCCGATGGATGCAGATAAGGATGCTGACACCGACTTGTTGATGGAAGATTACGCAGGCAATCTGCATTACGTTGAAAATATTGGCAGTCCAACAATGCCTCAGTATGTTGAACGCAAAGGTCTAGAAAATCCTTGGAATGAAGTCAATATTATTGATATTTATAACTCAGGTGATTTTATCGATAAATTTCCTTCCTATTTCACAGCCTTTGATGTCGATGGTGATAATGACATTGATTTAGTATTAGGCGCTACGGCTGGTATACTCAGATATTTAGAAAATATCGGAAGCATCATCGCGCCTCAGTATGTTGAACGTACAGACGCTACAAATCCTTGGAATGGCATAGATACAGGATGGTACAGTAAGCCTGTTGCGGTAGATTTTGACCATGATGATGACATGGATTTATTAATCATTAGTGATCGAGGTCAAAGCGACTATTTTGAAAATATTGGTAGTCCAAGCTCACCGCAATACATTCAACGTCTAGGTACAGACAATCCTTGGGATAAGGTGTCAGTATCTTCTCATTTAGGCATTCACACGCCTGTAGATTTGGATGCTGACGGTGATTTAGATTTACTGGTCAGCGATGATAATGGCGTTTTGCACTATTTTGAAAACCTCAATCTTCCAGACCATGCCCGCGTCTTCAATTGGGCAGAAAATCTTGCCCCCGATATTCTGCCTTTGCCTGCCGAAACTATTGAACTGCCACCGCTGTATATTCGTTCTTATCCTGCTGCTGGTGTATATCTGGGCTACAACTCAACCGACAGGCATGTGTATTTCTTCGCCCCACCTTATCTGGAATTGCTTGATTTGGGGCAGCTCGCAGACTATTTGCAAGCAACACAGGAAGCAGGATTTTAGCGTTTTTGGAGATAACACTTCTTAAAACGGTGTTACCTCTGATTTGCACAACGCCAAATTTCAGAGGAAAATTTTAGCTGGTTTCCACTTAAATCTAAATAACTCAAGTTTTGCAGTTGCCCAAACCACGCTGACAGCTCTTTTAGCTGATTATTCTCTAATATTAATTCACTCAAGTTTTGCAGTTGAGTAAAGGAGTCTGGGAGTTCAGCAATTTTGTTGGCAACAATAGATAATTCTTGTAAATTTTTCAGATTAATTAAAGCATTAGGAATAGTAAAGAGTCCAGAGTAATCTAAATTTAAGCCAACCACATTGTTATTTTCATCCACCGCGTAGCCGTTTTCTTTATTCCAACTAGTCACTTTATCTAAACTAATTTGCCGTAGTTTTCTACCAATTTCTTGCTCTAATTGTTTGATGATGTCTAAATCAGTCATGGCTTTTCCTTTTGAACAGGATGAAACGGATAGTTGGATGGACAAGATTTTAAAATATTTTACACCACACCATAACGAAAGCCTTTTTTAATCCAACGTTGAATCAACAACTC
>JAYQWJ020000327.1:0-9040 GCA_035829175.2 Candidatus Albibeggiatoa psychrophila | reverse complement strand
ACTATAGGCTTAATTAATTTTAGATACTTGCAGCAGTTTCCCGAAATAATCGCCATACCTTTTCCAATGTGATGCAGGTTCGTTAAAAGATAACGACATGTTTATTTGTTTTAGAATTCGTAGGGTGTATAAACGCAGTGTCATACACCAAAAACACGTTACATTTTAAAGATGTATAATGTTTCACTTATGCACCTACGCTTGCTATCTATCAAGCTGAGCTTGGGGCAAGCTAAATTAATTTTTGCTCTGCCCTTAATTATTTCTTTACGTGCAAGGTTTGCTATCTATGTTAAAAAAACTAGCTATTTTTCGCATATTTAATCGTCTTTCTCTTAAATTTATTTTAGTAATACCATTTATTATACAACTCATTATTGTGATAGGCGTTGTGAATTGGTTGTCTTACTCAAATGGACAAGCAACCGTTAGAGAGATGCTTAATCAATTACGTCAAGAAATTACCAGTCGTATCAATCATGAAGTGGAGACCCTTCTTTCTATTCCACCGATGGTTAATCATTTCAACACATTAGCACTTGATTATAATGAAATCGATGTTACCGATGTGGATGCTAGTGCTCGTCATTATTGGCGACAAATTAAGTATTTTCCTAGTTTAACTTATATTTCATACACCAATAGCGAAGGCAATATTGTCAGTGCTTATCGTGATTTTGCCAGTAAGCAATTACAAATTTTCCTCGCTAATGAAGAAACACAACACGCACATCAACAATATATCGCTGACGATCAAGGCAATCGAACAACATTAATTCAATCCGTTCCGGGTTTTGATGGCAAAAAGCGAGCATGGTTTAAAGCTGTTTTAGCCGCAGGAAAACCCACTTGGTATCCAGTTTATAAATATTATTCGTTAGATGATTTTGGTGTCGGTTTGGGTTCTCCAGTTTATGATAAAAATCAGAATTTTAAAGGCATGTTTACTGCTGATCTTGCCTTAAGCCAAATCAGTGAATTTTTACAAAATTTAAATTTAGGTAAGTCTGGCGTTGCTTTCATCGTTGAAGCAGACAACTCCATGATTGCCAGTTCTAATATACAAAAATTATATATTACTCAAGAAGATGGGACTGCACAACGTATCAAGGCTGGTGAAAATTCCCATCCATTGATTAAAGCCAGTGCTGATTATTTACAACAGCAATTTAGGCAAATTTCAAGCATTAACTCCATACAACATGATGATTTTACAGTAGATAATAAAAATTACTTTCTGCAAATTACTCCATTGCATTATGAAGGCGGGCTTGATTGGTGGATTGTGGTGACGATTCCGCAAGCAGACTTTATGCAACATATTAATTCAAACACTTACATGACATTTAGCTTATCAATACTTGCCTGCATTATTGCCATTTTTATTGGATTATTGACCGCCCATCGGGTTATTCGTCCTATTTTAACGTTGAATAATGCTGCTAAAGCCCTAACAAGTAAACAATGGAATCATGTCATTCCAGTACAACGTCATGATGAATTGGGGCAATTGACTCAAGTTTTCAATCAAATGTCACAACAACTGCGTATTTTATTTACTCAGATAGAAAGTAATGAAATGCGTTTGAAACAATTTTTAGAAGCAATGCCAGTGAGCGTTATTGTTTTACATCCTAATAGTAACGTGCATTATACTAATCAACAAGCAATTGAATTATTAGGACATAATATTGAATATTTTACGAATTTATCTAGCATTTATCCAACTTATATCGCAGGCACGCAAAACCCTTATCCTTTAGAAAGATTACCTATTTTTCGCGCATTGCAAGGTGAAATTTCTGCAGTTGATGACATTGAAATTGATCAAGAGGGGATTATTATTCCTATTGAAATGTGGGGCACACCACTATTTGATGAAAAAGGTCGTATTCTCTATGGTATTGCTGCATTTCAAAATATTGCCGAACGCAAACAAATGGAAAAAGATCGCCTTCGTTTTGCGCAAGAACAGGAAGCCAAGCAAGTGGCATTACGCTATACACTAGAGATTGAACAAAAAAATGCACAATTGCTACAGTTAAATCAAGATAAAAACGAATTTCTGGGTATTGCTGCCCACGATTTAAAAAATCCATTATCGGGTATTTTAGGCATATCGGAATTAATGATAGAGGATGCGGAAACGTTCTCGCCAAAAGAAATTAATTATTATGCTGAAATGATCGCAGAAGCTTCTGGACAAATGTTTGATTTAATTAGTAATTTACTTGATGTGAATCAAATAGAATCAGGAAAAGTGAAAATAAACATAGAAGCAATTGATATTAATGAAGTAATACAAAAATTGCTACAAAATTATAGCGAGCGTGCTACCGTAAAAAATATTACATTAAGTTTCAAGCCACAAACGACTGATACTACGATTTGGACAGATAAACTTATCTTACGTCAAGTGCTAGACAATATTATTTCTAATGCAATCAAATACTCACCGCCAAATAAACACGTTTGTATTGGTTTAACTGATATAGAATCCAGCATTCGCTGTGCAATTCAAGACGAAGGACCTGGCTTTAGTGTTGAAGATCAACAAAAATTATTCGGTAAATTTACCTGCTTAACCGCCCGCCCTACTGCTGGCGAAAATTCTACTGGCTTAGGCTTATTTATTGTGAAAAAATTAGTTGAAACCATAAAGGGCAGAGTATGGTGCAAAAGTGAATTGGGGCACGGTGCTTGTTTTTATATTGAATTACCAAAAAAGCCCATGTAGCTTACATTGAGCAAGGGTTAGATAACAAAAAGAAGTAAGTTGCGTTTTCTGTTTTTGTTCTGAACAAATCAAGAAACGCTTGAAAAATAAATAAAGTAAATAATTTATTAATATATGCTTATTTTTAATTTGTAAAAATTATCAATGGTTTTTCTTGATAAAAAAATTTTGAGAATTTGCCTGCTCAATATTAAGATAAACCTCATTTAAAAGCATTTTTAGAAGCTTGGACGGTTTGATTTCTAAAATTTAGCGGTGGTTTTAACAACTCACATTTTGTATTTGGAACAGTGGTATTGCTTTTTGATAGATTTCCAAAGCCGCTGAATCATCCTCAGATTAGATTTCTATATTAACCAAAATCTTAGCTATATCTTATTTTTAGCAAGCTGCAAAACAGTTGTTGAGTTTTAGCTATTGTAATGATAAAAACCCTTTATACTATCAGTGTAGTTTATGTTACTATCCAAAATACTATATAAATAGGGCTTCTAAAAAAGGTTTTGATTTTTTCGATTGATGCCTCTCATTCCTTAAAATAATAAATAACAAACTAATAAAGAATGGAAAAAAGTCTTTTAAATTAGTAAAAATAACAACTTAAAAATATAATTAATTATATTTATCAAACCACACCAAAGGAGAAAATATGTCCATAGAAATTATACTCTCGTTGCTATGCGCAGCGGGTGCAATTGTTTATGGCGGCATATCCATTAGCTGGATTTTAAGACAGTCCGCTGGTAATGAGCGAATGCAGGAAATTGCAGGCGCGATTCAAGAAGGTGCAAACGCCTATCTCAACCGTCAATACTCAGCAATTGCGATTGTTGGGGTTGTGATTGCGATTGCATTATATTTTGTATTAGGCACACTCACTGCGATTGGATTTGTGATTGGTGCGATCTTGTCTGCACTTGCTGGCTATATCGGCATGTTCATTTCAGTTCGTGCTAACGTGCGTACCGCTCAAGCAGCACACAATGGTATTAATGCCGCATTAGCTGTTGCATTCCGTGGTGGCGCAATCACAGGTTTGTTAGTGGTTGGCTTAGGCTTACTTGGTGTTGCTGGCTATTACGCAGTATTACAATCACTCACACCTGCTGGTGTTACAACAACAGACTTATCCCCATTGATTGGTTTAGGTTTTGGTAGTTCTCTTATTTCAATCTTTGCCCGTCTTGGTGGTGGTATTTTCACTAAAGGTGCTGACGTAGGTGCTGACTTAGTCGGTAAAGTTGAAGCAGGTATTCCTGAAGATGACCCACGTAACCCCGCGGTAATTGCAGACAATGTTGGTGACAATGTTGGTGACTGTGCTGGTATGGCGGCTGATTTATTTGAAACTTATGCTGTTACAATTATTGCGACTATGCTTATCGGTGCATTGGCATTCCAAGCCACGCCAGAATTGGCTAACAAAGCGGTGTTACTTCCTCTTGTTTTAGGCGGTGTTTCTATCATTGCTTCCATTATTGGTACTTTCTTCGTCACAACCAATAACAATAAAATCATGTGGGCGTTGTATAAAGGCTTAATCGTCGCGGGTGTTATCGCAGGTGCTGCATTCTATCCTGTTATTACTTGGGTTTTAGGTAGTGAGCCATTAATGATTTCTGGTGAATCTGTTCCTATCATGAACGTTTATCTTGCATCGTTGATTGGTTTAGCTCTTACGGGTGCGATGGTTGTGATTACTGAATATTACACTTCCACTGAATATGCGCCTGTCAAACATATTGCAGCAGCCTCTGAAACAGGTCATGCAACGAACGTGATTGCAGGTTTAGGCGTTTCTATGAAAGCCACCGCAGCACCTGTTATCGCAGTCTGTTTAAGTATTTATGGAGCACATGAATTAGCAGGCTTGTTTGGCATCGCTATCGCTGCAACTGCAATGTTATCAATGGCTGGTATTATTGTCGCCTTAGACGCTTATGGCCCTATCACTGATAATGCGGGTGGTATTGCTGAAATGGCTGACTTAGACGAAAAAATCCGTAATATTACAGACCCTCTTGATGCCGTTGGTAATACAACTAAAGCTGTCACTAAAGGTTATGCGATTGGTTCAGCAGGTTTAGCAGCCTTAGTTTTATTTGCTGATTTTGAACATAAATTAATCGAAGCAGGAATGCACATTAGCTTTGAATTAACTGATCCTATGGTAATTATTGGTTTATTCATTGGCGGGATGATTCCTTACGTTTTTGCAGCAATGGCAATGGAAGCTGTTGGACGTGCGGCGGGTAGTGTTGTAGTTGAAGTACGTCGCCAATTCAAAGAAATTCCGGGCATTATGGACAAAACTGCCAAGCCTGATTATTCGCGTGCTGTGGATATGTTAACTAAATCGGCAATTCGGGAAATGATTATTCCATCCTTATTACCTGTGTTTGCACCTGTCATTGTTGGTCTATTATTAGGACCTCAAGCACTTGGTGGCATGTTAATGGGTACAATTGTGACAGGCTTATTTGTTGCGATTTCCATGACTGTCGGTGGTGGAGCTTGGGATAATGCGAAAAAATTCGTAGAAGATGGTTATCACGGTGGTAAATATTCTGATGCGCATAAAGCGGCTGTAACTGGTGATACAGTAGGTGATCCGTACAAGGATACAGCAGGACCTGCAGTGAATCCGTTAATTAAAATTATTAACATCGTTGCATTATTAATGGTACCGTTGTTATAGGCTAATCATATTTAAGGCTAGCATTGACTAAAGTGAAGTATTTACTTTATTCTAAGCTAGCCTACAAAAACAGATATCCCTTAATTATTGGGCTTATCGTGTAGTTATTTAGTGTCCATTTTAATAAGTCGCCACGTTACAACCAAAGGATAACCACCGTGCAATTAGTAATTGAATTAACTGAAGAAGAAAAAGAAATACTCAAAGACTTATCTGCGAGTGAATTGTCTGAGTTGCGTTTTGAAATTGCGGATACAGATCGTAAAGATTTTCGTGATATGTTGAAACGTAAAGAAGTGTTGTTAAAACGGATTATCGCGCAGTTAGAAGAAGAATAGTTTTAAATGATGTTCTAAAGTGCAAGCTATTGTGTTTGAAGAATAGGACTTGCACTTTTTTAAGGCTAAGTGATTGGTAACAATATATGGAATGTTGTGCCTTTACCTATCTCAGTTTCTAACTCCAACTTCCCATCATGTTTTTCTATAATTTTCAACACAATATCTAAACCTAATCCACTACCTTCTCCAGCAGGTTTGGTTGTGAAAAAAGGCTTGAAAATCTTCTCCTGAATTTCTTGAGGAATACCGGAACCCGTATCTGAGACGCTGACCTTAATATTGTCTTGTTGTTGCTGCGCCTCAATGGTTAAAACACCCTTGTAATCCATCGCTTGTAACGCATTATGAATTAAATTCATCCAAACTTGACTCAGTTCATCAGGAAAGCACTTTATATGTGGAATGTCAGAAAAATTCAATACCATTTCAACCCCATGTTTTAACTGATTATGATATAGCGTTAACACCGTTTCGATACCGTTCACAATATCCGCGATTTCTTTTTCACCACTATGGTCATAACGCGCAAAACTTTTTAGAGCCAAAATGATTTTACTTGCCCGTTCCGATGCGGTTTCAATGGTTTTTGAACTGCGCTGCAAACTGGTCAGTTGATACAATGTTTCAAAAGTGGCGTAACTTTCATCTGATTTAAGTATGGGCACAATATGTTCTATTTGTTCATAAATACCCATATCGACCAATTTATCCGCAATCGTCATGCTATCTTCAATATCGTAAACTTCTAATTCTTTCGCTAATTGACGACGGATTTTACGTTGCTCGCGTGAAGATAAAGGTTTCTCTAAATTATTATTGGTTTGGCTTAATAACAACATCACTTCATCATGTTGCGGCTCAGACAATTGACGGAAAAAATCAGGTAACAACGGTAGGTTTTGATTGAGAAATTGTGAGATATGATTGACTGACGAACGAATTGCGCCCAATGGGGTTTTGATTTCATGTGCCACGCCCGCAATTAATTGCCCTAAAGCGGCCATTTTCTCAGATTGTACTAGCTCATTTTGTGTCGCTTGCAAATGTTCTAAAGTAAGCTGTAATTTTTCATTTGCGTTGCGTAACCTCATTTCTGTTTGTTTACGTTCGCTCACATCTCGCGCAATTAACAGAATTGCAGGTTTGTCTTTGTAATGAATAAAACGACCACTGATTTCTGCTGAAAAGCATTCACCATCACTGCGTACGCACCGTGCTTCAACAAACTCATCAGGCACATCTTTTTGTTCAACCAAAGAAATAATAAAATGAACTAATTTTTGTTCATCAGCTTCATATTCAATGTCTTTTAGTGAAAGCTTTTTAATTTCTTCTAAATCATAATCTAAATAATCACAAGCAACTAAATTCGCATCAATGAATATATCTTGCTCTAATCCATACACTAAAATCGCATCAGCAGCACTATCAAATAGATTTTTATATTTATTTTCTGATTCTTGTAATCGTTTGTTTTGTAAGGCTAATTTCTTTTGTAGATTATGTACTTTAAGATGTGCTTCTACTCGCGCCAAGACTTCTTCCGCTTGAAATGGTTTGGTAATAAAATCAACACCGCCTGCTTTAAACGATTTAACTTTATCGACAATCTCAGATAATGCGCTGACGAAAATAATAGGGATAGATTTAGTTTGTGCGTTGGCTTTTAAGCGTTCACAAACCTCGTAACCATCCATTTTAGGCATCATAATATCTAACAAAATCAAGTCAGGTATGGCTCTACTTGCCGCAATCAATGCCATTTCTCCATTCTTTGCCGTATGAACTTTATATTGTCCACGTTTTGTGAGAATATGGGTCAAAATCTGCAAGTTAGTTGGCGTATCATCTACAACCAAAATACTATTTTTCTCAGTGAGTGAGTCACTATTCATTATGATTTGCTCAATCAACAACTAGTCTATTATTTTTGCCAAAAAGTGTGCATGAAATTCATATCTAAATCAATGACTATTTAGGTTATTTTTATTTCTAAAAGTTAGGTTAGGATACAAAATCAGAGGTTACAGTGAAAATAAAACAAGCAATTACAATGCTAACTCAACAAGTTATTTTAATTTTTTTATGTACAAGCATGTTTAATAGCTTTGCAGCAGATGAAATTATATTTAGTACTAAACCGAAAACTAATTTAGAAGATAAGCCATGGCGTATAGGTTTCTATCAAGGTGGTCCACTTGAGACCTATCCAAAAGTATTGAGTTCCACTATTGAAGGCTTGGTTGAATTAGGCTGGTTAGTCGAAGAAGAATTACCCCCTCCCGGCGCAATATTAACCACCACAAGAGAAATTTGGAATCATTTAGCCAATATAGACAATCGCTCTCTAGATTTTGTTAGCAATGGGTTTTGGTCTTCCAGCTGGGATGACGATTTAAGAACGAAAAATATTGCGGAAATAATAGAACGATTCAAGACTCAACATGATATTGACCTCATGATTGCAATGGGTACATGGGCTGGGATTGATTTAGCCAATGCACAGCATGAGACTAATTTGCTGGTATTTGATGCGGCAGATGCGGTGAAATCTAAAATCATTACAAATATTCATGATTCGGGTTTAGACCATGTTCACGCACGAGTTGACCCTTCTCGTTATAAACGCCAAATTCGTTTGTTTTCCAATTTGATTGGTTTTGATAGATTGGGCGTAGCATATGAAAACTCTGAAGTAGGAGAAGTGTATTCTGCGATTGATGAGGTTCGAGCGGTTAGTAAAGAGCTTGGATTTAAAGTTGTTCGTTGTTTTACCAGATCAGAAGTGCCTGATAATTTATTATATCTTGCAGAAGATAGTCTTAGAAAATGCTATGAACAATTTTTAGACAGTGTAGATGCTATTTATATCACATATCAGAGAGGTACAGAAAACGCTGAAGCATTAAGAAAGTTGTTGGATATGTTAAATGAACGCGGTATCTATACATTTTCTCAAACAGGCTCTGATCACGTTCGCTTAGGTGCTTTAATGAGTATTGCATTAGTCAGTTATAGAGGCGTTGGACGTTTTCATGCTGAAACAATAGCTAAAGTGCTGAATGGAGCAAAACCCCGTGAACTCAATCAAATTTATTCAGATTCCATGAATATTGCGATTAACTTAGATACGGCAAAAACGGTTAATTTTGATCCTCCTATCAGTTTATTGGGCGCAACAGATGAGATTTATTCTGAAGAATTACACCAAAAACAGAAAAAAGAGGCTGATTTTTTTGATTAGAACAGGCTATATAGGATTAT
>JAYQWJ020000326.1:0-2770 GCA_035829175.2 Candidatus Albibeggiatoa psychrophila | reverse complement strand
AGTTTCAATTCCCTAAACTACCATTTTTAGGTAAACTTTTGCTAAGATAGCCTTACCCAAATGAGGGAGACAGATTTTTATGGATAGACGCTGCTGGCTTAGCGCGATGGTCTCATTTTTAGTTGTTGGCGGTTGTGCCACCCCACAAAATACCGAACACCGTGGCTGTGAGGTAATAGATACTGATATTCGAGGTTATTATCAAGGTGAATGTAATAGCCAAGAACAAGCGCACGGCTATGGAAAATCAGTAGGTACAGATACTTATCAGGGTGATTTTTATTCTGGTTTGAAACATGGTAATGGTGTATATATTTGGCGCAATGGCGATAGATATACAGGTCAATTTAAAGTTGATCAGCCGCATGGGCGGGGTGTGATGATGTATATTGATGGTTGGCGTGAGGAGGGTATTTGGCAAAATGGCGTGCCCAGTCAAACCAAGTTGATTCAATAATTATGAATATGCAGAGTCACGATGATTGGTGAAGTTCGCAGGAGTGCTTGTTTGCATAGGCAAGATAAATCTCGCACTCCTGATGACTTGTTTTATTGCCGCAAAGTTTTTTTCTTAACTTAACGGCAGTGGCATAAGCGGATATTATAAAATATATCGACTTAAATCTTCGTCATTGACCAAGTCGCTTAAATGCTGATTAACATAATCTTCGTCAACAACAATTGCTTTCCCACCCAATTCTGACGCATCAAAAGAAATATTTTCTAACAAATACTCCAAAACCGTGTGTAAACGACGTGCGCCAATGTTTTCAGTGCGTTCATTCACTTGCCAAGCCATTTCTGCTAATCGATTAATCGCAGATTGTTCAAAAGATAGATCCACCCCTTCAGTACCTAGTAATGCCGTATATTGTTCAGTCAATGACGCATCAGGCTCGGTTAAAATCCGTACAAAATCAGCACTGGTCAAGGCTTCTAATTCAACCCGAATCGGCAAACGCCCTTGTAATTCTGGAATTAAATCAGATGGTTTGGCTAAATGAAATGCACCAGAAGCGATAAATAAAATATGATCGGTTTTCACCATACCATATTTTGTTGTCACCGTACTGCCTTCAACCAAAGGTAACAAATCACGTTGCACCCCTTCGCGCGAGACATCTGCACCAGAAGACTCTTGACGACGGGTGACTTTATCAATTTCATCAATGAATACAATCCCATTTTGCTCAACACGTTCAACCGCACTGGCTTTTAAATCATCTTCATTAATCATATTGGTCGCGGCTTCTTCTTCCAATAATTTCAATGCTTCTTTGATTTTCAATTTACGGGTTTTGGTGCGACCGCTTCCCATATTTTGAAACATGCTTTGCAATTGATTGGTCATTTCTTCCATGCCCGGAGGTGCCATGATTTCAACGCCGATACGCGCTTCACTGATGTCGACTTCAATTTCTTTTTCGTCTAATTTGCCTTCACGTAACATTTTACGGAAACGTTGGCGCGTGCTAGATTCTTCACGTTGTCCATCATCATCATCGTCGTCATCATCAGCATCTCGTGCAGATGGTAATAAAATATCCAATACACGTTCTTCTGCTGCATCTTTGGCTTTATCTTCTACTTCAAGCATCGCCTCTTCACGGGTTAATTTAATCGCCATATCGACCAAATCACGGATAATCGATTCTACGTCACGACCGACATAACCGACTTCAGTGAATTTTGTGGCTTCAACTTTGATGAATGGTGCGCGGGCGAGCTTGGCTAAACGGCGGGCAATTTCGGTTTTACCGACACCTGTAGGGCCAATCATTAATATGTTTTTAGGCGTAATTTCATTGCGTAATGTCGCGTCTACTTGCATTCGTCTCCAACGATTCCGCAAGGCAATTGCCACCGCACGTTTCGCTGCATTTTGACCAACAATATGCTTATTTAATTCGCTAACAATCGCTTTTGGGGTTAATTCTTCACTCATGATGTTATTTCTCAAGACGGGCTATCAATATCAAGACTTTCAATAGTTAAATTTCGATTGGTATAAATACAAATATCAGAGGCAATATATAAAGATTTTTCTACGATTTGTTTTGCATTTAAATCACTACTATCTAACAACGCACGGGCTGCGGCTTGGGCAAATGGTCCACCCGAACCAATCGCAATTAAGCTGTCTTCGGGTTCAATGACATCGCCATTACCAGAAATGATGAGGGATGCGGAGTGATCTGCCACAGCAAGAAGTGCTTCTAAACGGCGTAACATTCGGTCAGTTCGCCAATCTTTTGCTAATTCGACTGCGGCACGGGTAAGATGACCTTGATGTTTTTCTAATTTACCTTCAAAACGTTCAAATAAGGTAAAGGCATCGGCTGTACCACCTGCAAAGCCTGCAATCACTTTATCTCTGTATAATCTGCGTACTTTACGTGCATTGCCTTTCATAATTGTGTTGCCCAGTGTGACTTGCCCGTCACCACCAATCACCACTTGTCCAGCTCTGCGGACTGATACAATCGTTGTCCCGTGAAATTGTTCCACTGTCTTCCTTTTTTGTGTATTGAATAGAAAATGCTATTTTACATGATTAAGGGCTAAATATATAAAGGATTTGTCGGGAATTTCAAGTATCAGTTTGAGAATTATTGTATTTATCTGGTTTGATAGCTTGTCATTTGCCGTTTATTTGTTCTACAACAGCAACGATTAATATGCTTTTTGCTGCTTTTTGTTGGTGACAATCAAGATGCTGATATATAGAGCTTATTTGAAATCTAAAAATAATGAGTTTAAAATCTAATCA
>JAYQWJ020000325.1:0-7172 GCA_035829175.2 Candidatus Albibeggiatoa psychrophila | reverse complement strand
ATGTTGGCGGCTCAATTAGTTTAGCACGAGTCAAACACTCTCGAATTTCATTTAATAATTCTTCGCGCCGATAATCACCTTTTTGAAACACTTTTTCAACCCGATTATTCAACATATTTCGTTCTTCTACCGTCATATCTTTCGCGGTTAAAACCACAACAGGAATCTGTCGCCATTCAGGTTCTTTGCGCAGTTTAGTAATTAATTCAAAGCCATCCATTTCAGGCATCATCAAATCAGATAAAATCAAATCTGGGCGACTGTGTGCCAAATTATCTAAAGCGACTTGACCATTTTCACTGGTTTCAACTTGCCAGCCAATTTTCCGTAGCATGGTTTCAATCAAGTTGCGCGTCACCTTATCATCTTCAACCACAAGGATTTTTTGTGAATTCTCATCATCGGTCAGATATTTCCGCAACACCCGATTCAATTCATCACGGTTCACAGGTTTGGTTAAATATTCAGATGCACCCAGCGAATAACCAATACTTTTATCTTCAATCAGCGATACCATAATCACAGGAATTTTGGATAAATGAGGGTCGCTTTTCAGCTCAGACAATACCATCCAACCATCCATTCCCGGCATCATCACATCTAAGGTTATCGCGTGAGGTTGACGCTTACGCGCCAGCTCAATGCCATCATGACCATTGTCAGCCACAATGACTTGAAAACCCAGTTTTTTAATATAATTTTGCAACAATTCACGCACAACTTCATCATCATCAATAATCAGTACCGTATTGCCATTTTGCTGCTTAGTTTTTGCGGGTTTTGGTGCATTTGAGCCTTCAACCACGGTGTCTTGTTCTGTAATAACATAAGCGGGCAGTTGAATTGAAAAGCAGCTACCATGACCGTATTCACTTTCAGTCTGAATTTTACCGCCCATCATTTCAGCAAAACGTTGCGAGATGGTTAAGCCTAAACCTGTGCCGCCATATTTACGAGTGGTTGACGCATCGGCTTGGGTAAACGGTTGAAATAGTTTTTGCATTTGCGCGGGTGTCATGCCTATTCCTTGATCCGTCACTGTGAATTCAATCCAGTCTTGTTCAGGTTTAATCTTGCGTGATACACAGAATAAGATATGTCCTTTTTCGGTAAATTTAGCCGCATTACTGAGCAAGTTAAATAGCATTTGGCGTAATTTGGTTAAATCCGCGTGCATATTACCGATGTCATCAGGCATTTCAAGAGTTAAAGTATTTTCTCGGGTTTGAATCAACGGCTGAATTGTACTCACAACATCACTTACCATGTTCTGAATTGAGAAAGTTTCCGCAAAAAGACCCATTTTCCCCGCTTCAATTTTAGAAATATCAAGTACATCGTTGATAAGTCCTAATAAATGTTTGCCTGCTGCATTAATTTTACGAATATCTGCAACTAAATGATGATGCCCTAAATCTGAAATATCTTCTTCAAGCATTTCGCTATAGCCTAAAATGGCATTCAACGGCGTGCGCAATTCATGACTCATATTAGCGATAAATTGGCTTTTAATCCGATTGGCATCTTCGGCGGATTCTTTAGCTTTAAGCAAAGCCTCTTCAGCGCGTTTGTGTTCAGAAATATCAATAATAATCCCAACTAAACCCGCAACACTGCCATCAGACGCTTTAAAAGTAGAAGTGTTAAACATGACATCATGCAATGAACCATCTGCATATTCCACTCGCTGTTCAACGATTTGTACCGCATCATTTTCGCTGTTGAATAAATCATCATCCCGATTTTCTTCTAATAAAGCATGGTCAATGGGGTAAAGTTCTCGCGCAGTACGACCAACAATTTCCGATTCCATTCGTCCAATATATCGCTCAAATCCATGATTACAGCCTAAATACATGCCTAAATTATTTTTGAAAAAGATGGGGCTTGGGATGCTATTTAATAAGGTTTGACGCAACAACAGGCTATTTCGTTGTACTTCTTCAACCCGTTTACGTTCTTGAATTTCACGTTTAAGACGGTTGTTATTATCCGCAAGTTCTTGGGTGCGAACCACAATTTCTTGCTCTAAATTATTGCCAATATTGAGTAATTCAGTTTCAACGCTGTCTGCATGTTCGGTTGTTGTTTCTAAGGAAATATGCAAGTCATCATTTTTTTGTTGCACTTCTCGCAACGTATCAGTCAGTTTTTGAACTTCTTGGCGCAAAGCTAGATTAGCCGTATCAAGTTGCGAATTCCGCTGTTGTAGGCTGTCTATTTGCTGTTGCTCATTGTTTGAATCTATCAAGGTAGCTATCCCATGACGGCGAACACAATTGTGAGATTGAGGCTTATACAATAACCTTAAAATTTACGACAGTTTTTCTCATTCCACAGATAACAGTATATTCAATTATTCATTTTTGAGAATTTAAGAACCCAAATCATATTCTATATTTTGATTGTAAAAGTAAAATTCGGCAAAAACAAATTATTGTAAGTAATACTAAATTCATTGAAACGATGCATTTTAATATTTCTGAGCCTTAGTTATTTAGCTGTCATCAATAACTATACCATATTAATGTACTTGAAATTTTACGAACGCGAATTTGTATTTATGAGCCGCAAAAAATAATAAATACAGCCAAAATAATGATAAATCATCACAAGCTTCAATTGTCTCAATATTAGGCTAGCAAATATCTATCAATAACGACCTTATCTCAAGCAAAAGCCTTGATTATTATATATTTCAAATCTAGCAAAGTTTGCTGTTTTCCATGCTAAACTAATAATAGGTCTCTTAACGATAATAGAAGTGCTATACCATGAGCTTATTAATGGAAGCCCTTAAAAAAGCTGAACAATCAAAACAACAAACTTCCACACCACCTGAGGTTGCTAACGATACGCTGCCGCAAAATATTGCCTCTGTAGAACAAGTAAAACAGCCTGAAGTTGAATCAAATGATACGGTATTGCCTACGGTATTAGCTGAAGAAAAATTAGAGCAATTTGAACCAGTTGAATCGCTAGAAACCCAAGATATTATTGAACCAATAGAGATTGAAGACCCCAATAGTGTATTTAATCATTTAGATGAATTGGATTGGCATTTTGAGCTTGAGAATGAGCCAGAACCTGTTATAAAAGAAACTAAAGCAATACCTATATTAGATAGCTCATTGGCTTTGGAATTAATAGAACCATTAGCAGAAATTGCTCAAAATCCATTATCAGAACAAGCTAAAATTGGGGCTGAAACACAAGATATTCCTGATTTAAACGATATTTTATTAGATGATTTAGAAATTGAACAAAACACGATTATTGATAATATTGAGCCAGAAGAGATAAAAACGCTTGAAGTGGTGCAAACTACAAGTATTGTCGCTGATGATGGTTTGGAATGGGATGCGGGTATATTTGCCCCTGATGAAGCCGAATCTAGCAATCAATATGCAGCGAAATATAAGGAATATACAGAAGAAAAATCAGCAACGGCTTTTCACACCAAATCTACTTTTATTGATGATGCAGAATTTCAGCTAAATGAGACTACACCTAAAGTTGAAAAATTGCTAACCAAGCCTGAATTAAAACCTGATATTGTACGTCCTGATCCATTGACGGCGAAACGTGTTTTATTGGCAACGGCGCATCATGGCAATGGTAGACGCTCAGCCTTATTTTCCGTTCTATTGTTGGTATTGTTTTTAGGTGTTGGATTTGCGGGTTATTATGTTTATCAGATGACTTCATCAATGATTCAGTTCCCTCAATTTGCTGATTTTAACTCGGAACAAATGCGCCCAAATGCTACCCCAAAATCCGTGATAATGCCCGAATCAACTCAACCGCCAATCACACAAACCGTGTTAGAAGCCAATCTTAATACGGAAATTGAACCGAAACGGCAAACTTTTGTAGAAAAGGCAAAATCTTTATTATCTGAGGTTATGCCAGAAATACAGACTAAAATAGGTTTAACAACAAAAGAAGTGATCCAATATAAACCGACAGTCAGTGAAGAGATTGAAATTATTAAGCCTGTCAAACGTACAACAACGATTACTCGTGCTCAAAAACCACTTATTACTAAATCAATTATTGATTCATTAGATGCAGATAAACCACGCCCATTGCCACAACAAAAGGGCAGTAAAGATATTAAAATCAAAAAGGTATCTCGCAATACTTCATTTTTACACCAGCAATTAAAACAAGCATATCAAGCCTTTCAAAAAGGTCAGAATAAGCAAGCTAAACGCCTTTATCAACAAGTATTGAATAAAAGCAATAAAAATCGAGATGCCTTATTGGGTCTAGCCGCCATTGCTCAACGTAATCAACAAGTTCAAGCGGCGGAATATTATTACCAACAAATTTTAAAATATTATCCAAATGATAGTATGGCGCAAATGGGACTCAGTGCGGTACAACAAAAATCCCCTGCTTCATCTGAAAGCCAAATAAAAATATTGCTTGATCAATCTCCTGAATCTGCCTATTTGCATTTTAGTTTGGGCAATGTGTATGCACAGCAGAAACGGTGGCGTAAAGCACAACAGGCGTATTTTGATGCTTATCGGTTTGATGAACAAAAAGCTGATTATGCTTATAATTTAGCGGTTAGCCTCGAATATTTACATCAATCTAAAGCCGCTTTACCCTTTTATCAAAAAGCCTTACAACTCAGCCAAAAACAAGCCACACAATTTAATGCTGAACAGGTGAAAAAACGGATTCAACAACTCACACCTTAATAATTTCTGGTGCAAAACCGACTCGTTCAAAGAGGTATATCATAGGCTATACAGGAGTGCTAAAGCTGGAGTAACACCGTATTTGCTACTGAATATATCAGCATAATTGAATGGATGATATGAAAAAACTACTTTAAATAAATTTCAATGATATAATAAACTATTAGCATAATTTCACCATGAATGAGACTGACCTTCTGTCTATTCATTCACTGGACATATAGATTGGTTGTAGGCATCTCTGCAATCGGGCAACACCGCATAGTAGAAAACGATGACTAGAGTGAGAACCCCTAAAACTTCTCGGATTATGATTATTGATCGCTCAGAAGTGGCCCGATCAATCATTTCACATATACTCCAAAAAGAAATGCAAGATGCTTATATTGTCACCTGTGGCAGTGCTGAAGAAGCATTAGAGTATTTACATCGAGAAAAATTTGACTTAATCACCACGTCACTCCTACTTCCGGGTTTGGATGGTCTCGATTTGTGCCATGAAATCCGCAAAAGTGAAAAGCAACATTTAACCCCTGTGATTGTCGTTTCCAGCGATGCGGACACACGTTTGTTACGCGAAGGTTTTTCGGCGGGTGTCACTGATTATTTCAATAAATCATTAGGTTATAAAAAATTAGTTGAATTTATCAAAGATGTCTCACAACGTCATTCAGGCTTGGTCGGTCGGGTTTTGTATGTTGAAGATAGTTTAGGTACAGCGCAAGCAACTCAAACCATGATGGAAAAACATGGCTTGTATATCACGCATGTCACCAGTGCTGAGAAAGCCTTAGAATTATTAAAAAATGCAACAACAGACCCAGATTCTGCGGGTGAAGAAGATGAAGGCTACGATGTGGTTTTTTCTGATTTCTTCTTAGAAGGTCAAATGACAGGTGGCGATTTGTTGTATGCCATTCGTACCCAGCTCCATTATTCACGCCAAGAAATGCCGATTTTGATTATTACCATCGATGATAATAAACAGTGTCAGGCTGAAATTTTCCATGCAGGGGCTAATGATTTCGTCACCAAACCCACTACAGAAGAAGTGTTAATTGCACGTTTAAAAACTTTATTATTGGTAAAACATCAGCACAATGTATTACGTCGTTATTCGCGCGATATGTATCATTTAGCGACAACGGATAGTTTGACAGGTGTACGAAATAAGCGTTTTTTATTAGATGAAGCCCCTAATTTTATTAGCCAACACCCTAATTTGTGTTTGATGATGATTGATATTGATCATTTTGAAATCATCAACGACGTACAAGGGCATATTGTTGGTGATCATATTCTGCATGTGACGGGTCGATTCTTGAATGAATTTTTTGATGAAGATTCAATGGTAGTGCGTTTTGCTGGGAAAAAATTTACCATATTAATTGGTGACGCGGATTTAGAAAAAGGTAAAAGTTTGGCTGAAACATTGCGCATTAACATGATGGGTTTAAAACCTGAAGGATTGGATGTCACTGTTAGTATTGGCTTAACTGCGACGGAAGGGGTGAAAGATGTAACTTTACCTACTTTAATTGCAGATGGAGATAATGCGCTGCATTCAGCACAAATTCAAGGTTATAACCGAACCTGTTTATGTGTTACTAATAAAAATATCACACCGTCTTAATGATGAGCAATGCTGTCAATCGCAAAACAAAACAATCACATTAAAAATATCCACATAAAATCAAGATGAATCAAATAGTTGAGATTGATTAGTCAAAACTTTCATTAAGTATCCCAATCAGCCTTAAGCCGCTTACTTTTGATACCAAGTTTGGTGGTTTTATCAGCTTTTGAGTTTTAGCCTATTTTACTACTTTTTAATCCTTTAAAATGTTTTGTCGAGAGCAGAGGCTCACGATAGCGATTATCGTGAGCAACTAACTAGACTAAATACTATTGATCGCGTGGCTCAATCAAGATTTCATTCATACTAACATGAGGTTTTGACATCACTGCATTAACAATGCAATCAGCAATGTCAAATGGGCTGAGTAACTGCATATCTGAAGCCCATCCATGTCCCACTTTGAATTCTGAACTAATACCAAGTTCTTCAAGTGCTTTGGTATCAGTGTTGGTTTGGACAAGATCAGTCCGAACATCCCCCGGTTGAACATCTGTGACTTTAATACCTGTTCCACGGAACTCACCGCGCAAACTTTGCGATAACATAGTGACAAAGGCTTTTGATGCGCAATACACTGCTAAACCTGAGAATGGTGTCTTGCCAGCATCACTGCTGATATTGATGATATGACCTGACTTTTGCTGTGTAAATTCAGGCAATACAGCCGTTACTAAAAATCTGCACTAATCTCTTAGTTCAATTTATTCACATCGTCATCAACTAAGCAATGAAACATTGTCTGACAAGTCTCTTATGTGCGTTTTTCGGTGGGCTGTAACGTGTCCACACCGTAAGCGTTTAAGTTCAGAGCAGCATTGAGA
>JAYQWJ020000324.1:0-3223 GCA_035829175.2 Candidatus Albibeggiatoa psychrophila | reverse complement strand
TGGCAGTCATGAAAGCCAGATATTTTTATAACACTCCTGATGGATTTGACTATATCAATAGGTTTCGGTACGTTTGAAATAACGGCGTTAACGGTTTGGGTAAATGAATATTTTTTGGATATATTCAATATCATTAAGAACAACTGTATATTCTAAAAAACCACCTTCTTGAAACTGAATTGCAGGAGAAACAAGCTGACCTCTAATAGGTAACTTGTGGGCTGTTGCCGTAAAATCTGGTTGCAGAATATAATTATTTCCTTCAAATTTAACTAAATATGAACCATTTTTATAAACTTCCGTATCTTCTAACCCCTTAATTTGATGTAACATGGTTAAGAGAATAGCAGGCTCGATAATGGTAGGGTAAATTGTTTGGGCAGTCGAATCAGCATAAACTATTTTACCTTCTGGACTTTGATATTCCCCTGCTTGGGTTATATACCCTGTTCGACGCGTAATTTGTACCCCCCCTAACCTATCAAAAAAATCCTCTTCATCAGATGAAGTTTCAACAAAGGCATTAAATTCACATACCACCACGTCAGATTCAAAGTCATCATCTTGCTCACGATTATCTTTTACATTGGCATAGTCAAAAATCACATCGCCTTTATCACCCATATAAACCTCACCAACAGATAAGATATTTTGCAATAAAATCATATCTTTGGGGGCGGGAATCAATGATAATTTCTGCTTTTCTGAAGTAACAATGCCTAACTCGCGTTGATTAAGCTGAATTTCAGTAGTGGCGTTGCTATCTCCTTGCACAAAACTCGTTCTATTAGGAATAAACGCAAATTGTAAACCTGAATCATCAACAGCTTTTACAATACCATCTGCATCTTGAATAAATCTAAATTGTTCCAAATTATTTTGGGCTAAGGCTTGGTTCATAGCTTCCAAGAGGGTTGGCGTTTCGTCTGCGTCACCGCCCAATGCCAGTCCAGAATTTAATTTAGGTAATTTAGGCGTATTCATTCTTGGTAGCGATGAATTATTGTCTAATGTTTTCACGCTAAGCGAAATACCAATAGGTGTATTTAATCTACCTGTTTTAGTATTAAAAAACCAATCGGGTGGTAATAAATCATTAATATCTTTGACCCTTATTTTTTTCAAATCAAAATTAGTCACGATTTTAGAGGTATCTTCACTGGGTAATTTGCTAAAAACAATTATTGGGTCTAGGGCTTTAATATGAGTAGTTGTGAATTGGGCTAAAACGTCAGGAGAAAAACCTCCAAGCGAATTCGCACTGATACCACGTAAAACACTTGGCGGGAGATTTAAAAATTGTTCAATAGAAATCGCCGAAATCGCCGAATAAGTCATATAAAACATTTGTTCGGCAGTAATGCTTTTAAATATTTCCGGACTTAGCTCAGTAATATTAGGTTTACGAAATGCTTGGAAGGCTCTAGCAGGCAAGTTTTCTATATCTTCTCTGGTTAGGTTTTCAAGGTTTTCAGGTTCAATGCCGTAGTCTGTTAATTTATGCTCCTCCACATTAACGCTCGCTTTTAAAATGAGCTCCTGCGGATATTTGGCATCTTCTTCACGGATGATAATATCAAACTGAAAACGACCCAATAAATTCGCTTCCCAAGTTATTGTATGGTTATAACTATCTAGTTTAGTATTTACAGGCGCATGTTTAAGTTCATAATTTAGTTTATAACCTTGCGCAGATCCAGCTCTGACGGTAGCAAAATATTTATTGCCATAAGCTACTGTTTTATTAAGAATTCCATCTTCAGTCAAGCCAGCAGGTATAAGCAGTTTCGGCGGCTCATGCGCTGAGGTTTCAATATCTGGGTCGACATTAGCCTGATAGATGTCAAGATCAGCTTGATTCACATTGCCGTCGCCATCAAAATCACCGTCCCGCCAGCCAATGCCAGTATTGTGCGGGTCGATATCTGTGCGTCCCCACGCAGCAACTAAAATATTAAAATCGGTGGCATTCACTACGCCATCAAGGTTGGCATCTCCAAGTTTTAATGTGTCTCGCACTCCAGAGTAGAAATGGGTTGCAGTAACCTGCCAGACCGTTTCCTGTAGCAGTGCCTTCCATTCTGGAGTGATTTCGACGAAGTAATCATGATAGAGCGACAGATACCAGTCAATGTTGCCGTAGTCACCCGTTGTCAGCCCACGCGGGTCTTCTCGATAAAACACAGTGAAGAAAACAAGCGCCTTAAAATACTGCATGACACCGGGGGATAGGTGATTGCCATCGCCATACACATCTGTGATGTCATCATAGGTGTTAGTACCGTTAATCAGTGGAGAGGTTCGAAGCCGTTCGTTAAGTTCATAGATGGCATCGCCCATGGGAATCATCAATATCTCTTTGTCAAGCCAGTCAGCGGTTTCATTGCGTACTTCATGTATCAGATATTCGTAATAGTCTCGGGAGCGGTTGTTGAATCGAGAAGTATCCGTATATCCTTTATTCCATTCTGTCGGGTAATCAAAGCTCTCGAAGTCTGGATTATTGGGTGCACCAGGAACCTTTGGCCACTGCGAGTAGATATAAACCTGAAGGCTGGAATCACTTTTTCCCTGATTGATCATCAGATCAATAAAATTGCTACACATTGGCACATCTCCTTCTTCTCGGGGACGATCCTGCCAATAATTCCAGTCTTTTGGGAGTGTGGATTTGTTCCAGTGCCAAGGCTTGCCATCATAGGGCTGTAGAACTAGCGTATCCCAGTGATTAGTTGTCATATCAGGGGTGAATTCATCCTTGAGAAAATTATCACTACTAGCATCACCATGATACCAGTGCCACCAAAGTGGTGCACCAGACCGTATCTGCATAAAATCCTTGGAGGCTTTTTGCCCACTTAGGGTGTGACCCCGTTCCTGAACCAGAGGGCGCAGACCTGTATCCATTCTCGTGCGGTACGTCAGACTGTTACCCACAAAATAGGCATTTCTCTCAATGGCGACAGATTCACCAACGTAACCCATAACCAAAATCAGCATACCAATAGTCCGCATGAATCGATTCATCATTTTTTCTCCAATAAAACAAGGGTTTAGTTCATCGCCACTGACATTCTACACCTAACGGATTTTTATCTTATTTTCCTTATAATTTCATAAAAGATGACTAAAATAAACTTTTTTTAGAATTACATGCAGAATATGGGTTATAGCATAGTCAATCTTGCACAGACGTAAAAAAACCGAGACTAAGCTCGGCTCT
>JAYQWJ020000323.1:0-2299 GCA_035829175.2 Candidatus Albibeggiatoa psychrophila | reverse complement strand
GTGCCATCCACACTTGATTATCGAAATGGATATCTTAGACCCCACCATACTAATTCCCTCATAAAACATTATAAAAATATTTTTTTTAGTGCAGCCCGTTCTTGAAAGATTTGTAGTCCTAACACTTTACTAGGAATCTACTATATAGCTCATAACATTTGAAAGAACCTCATTCATTTCAGTGGATGGTGCTTTTTGGGTTGTTGATTTTTGAATTGAACGTTATTTTGTGATAGACATAAACTTAATATATGGTTATTTTGAATGCTTTAAGTTATTAAGGAGCAGTTATGATTAAAGAAATCCGTTTGCAACATTGGAAAAGTTTTGAGGATGCAACATTATATATTGACCCGCTAACAGTGTTGATTGGTTCAAATGCTAGCGGTAAATCAAATGCTTTAGATGCGTTAGTTTTTTTACAGCGTATTTCTTTAAATAATTTAGATACCCAAACGGCATTGGGTGGAAATGAAATAATTGAACCTATACGTGGCGGTATAAATTGGGCTGTCATGAAATCTCATAACCAATTTCAAATTTCAGTAACACAGATTTTTGAAAATTTAGAGTTTAAGCTATCTGATCAAAAAACCTTAGAAATAACAAATACTTTCTATATTTATTTGCAAGATGCTCCCACCATGTTAGGAGATCATTATTCATGGGTTTCGAATTATAAAATCAAAGACGAGTGGCAGAAAAAAACTCAGAGTCTAATAATTTCCTTAGAAAATAAAGATTGTTTTAGTAGTCTTGACTATGTAAATCTTTATTCAAAAATAATTGAGTATAGGAATAGTAACTCACTTAAAAAAATAGATAACAATATACTTCATGATTTTGAGCTATTATCAAAACTATTAGTGGAAAATGATGGGGACAGCTTATCTTTTAAAGAACTACAAAAATTTTTTATATTTAATCCTATTCCTTCAAAAATGCGTCATTATTCTCGTTTTTCTAGAAAATTATTACCTGATGCCAGTAATTTAGCAGGTTTTCTTGCTGCACTTTCTGAACAACATAAAACTGAAATTGAGCAAGCTTTATCAAAATACTTGAACCATTTACCAGAAAAAGACATTAGAAAAGTCTGGGCTGAACCTGTCGGGCGTTTGGGCAGTGATGCAATGCTGTATTGTGAAGAAGAATGGATTGAAGGCAAAACCCAAATCATTGATGCACATAGCATGTCTGATGGCACACTACGCTTTTTAGCTATTCTAACCGCTTTGCTAACCCGCCCAGAAGGCAGCCTACTCGTCATTGAAGAAATTGATAATGGCTTACACCCTTCACGAATGAAATTACTGATTCAAGCCATGCGTGAAATTGGGTCACAACGCAAAATTGACATACTGGTTACAACCCATAATCCTGCATTACTTGATGGCTTAGAGCCTGAAATGATGCCTTTTGTACAAGTCGTACATCGTGACCCTAAAACAGGTACAAGCAAAATTACACCACTGGATGAACTAGATAATCTGCCTAAACTCATGGCTTCAGGCTCTCTGGGTACAATCACAACCAGCGGCGACTTAGAACAAAGCTTAAAAATTCAAGAGGCTGAACATGGGTAAAGTGCTGATTATTGATACTAGTATTTTATGTGTATGGCTAGAAGTGCCTCGTAAAAAAGAAGGTGGTGCAAATAATGATAAATGGGATAAAGCGCGTGTTGACCAGAAATTAGCAGATGAAGAACAGCAAGGAACAACTTTTGTGTTTCCACTCGCCAGTCTGATTGAAACTGGTAATCATATCGCCCAAGCTGACTGTTATAATCGTTACGAATTGGCGCAAAAACTTTCAAATATTTTGCTAAAAGCACTGGATGGACAAAGCCCTTGGGCAGCCTTTTCAAATTTACTTTGTGATAAAAACAGCTTACGACAGCTCGCACAAGAATGGCCAACCTTAGCTACTCAAAAAATAGCAATAGGTGATGCAACAATTAAACATGTAGCAGAATATTATGCTTTAATGAACTACACGGTAGAAATACTCACAAGCGATAAAGGCTTAAAAGCATACGAACCTGCACCACCAAAAATCTCACCTCCCCGCCGTAGAAACAAAAAAACTTAATAAGATCAAAATATCGCAAAAGCAAAATACTTTTATAACACAAGAAGCGGAATTCACTATGAAATATCAATAAAAGCCAAGACAAAAAAAATCCTAACTCTATATTTCAAAAGCTAGGATAAAATTATGGTTTTATGTCAGTTTATAAATTACCAAGTTTCAGTCACGACACCTTCAAATCCGCGTGCCATCCACACTTGATTAT
>JAYQWJ020000322.1:0-3001 GCA_035829175.2 Candidatus Albibeggiatoa psychrophila | reverse complement strand
GTGAAGGCATTCCCACAAAACGTATGGGAACGAGACAAAATTATTGATAATACCAATACTTATTTATAATAAAAACATCTCTGGCTCACGGATTATAAATAGGTAACACGCTATAAAAATAAACGGGGACAACTCAGCATAAGGTTGGCAAGCCCATATTATTAAAAAATATTAGCAAGGAGGAATAATGAGTCGCCTAGGCGTTTTAGTTATTGAAGATGATTTATTATTAAATCACTTACTAGTTGAAAACTTACAAAAAATAGGCTACGAAGCAGAAGGTGTCGGCACATTAAATGAAGCTCGCCACTATTTAACTCAAAAAGAAGTTGCCTTATTGTTGCTTGATGCGCATTTGCCCGATGGAACAGGTATGGAGTTATTGGAAAAAAATAATTTACCCCCCGTGGTCTTTTTAACTGCTTATGGCTCAATACGTGAGGCAGTGTCAGCGATGAAAGCAGGTGCTACGGAATATTTAGTCAAACCGATTAATTTGGATGAGTTAGAAGTGACCATTTCGCGGGTGCTTGAAACCCAAGCCATGAAACAAGATTATCAATTTTGCAAAGCGCAGGTACAAAAGAAAAGTCGCAGCAAGGTGATTGTAGGTCAAAGTCCTCAGATTGAAAAAGTGCATGAACTGATTCGAGCGGTTGCGCCGACGGGTATGGGGGTGTTGGTTCAAGGTGAAAGTGGCTCAGGCAAGGAGTTGGTTGCGGCGGATATTCATAAACATAGTGAGCGTGCGCAGCGGAATTATGTGGCATTGGATTGCTGTTCGTTACAAGAAAGATTGTTTGAATCTGAATTATTTGGACATGAGAAAGGTTCGTTTACGGGAGCGGATAGACAGAAAAAGGGTTTAATTGAAGCAGCAGATGGTGGTACATTATTTTTAGATGAAATTGGAGAAATTGAGCCTTCTATTCAGGCCAAATTATTAAGAGTATTGGAAACAGGACATTTTAGACGTTTGGGCGGAACGAAAGACTTAAGTTCTAATGTGCGGATTATTGCGGCAACCAATTGTAATTTAGAGAAAATGAGTGAAGAAGGGACGTTTCGTTTAGATTTATATTATCGGTTGAGTGCATTTGTGATTACAATTCCTCCTTTGCGCGAACGTCGTGATGACATTCCTGAATTAATGAATCATTTTTTGCAGAATCATACTTTTTCGCGGCGGATTAATAAACAATTTACTCATACCGCACTGAAAGAGCTGGTTGCGTATCATTGGCCGGGTAATGTGCGTGAATTAAAAAATGTAGTGGAACGTGCGATTATTTTATCGGGTGATAAGCCAGATATTCGTCCTGAGCATTTGACGTTTTCGAATATTCGCAGTCATCGCAATATTGGATTTCAACTTAATTTTGATCATGAGCCAACATTGGAAGAAATTGAGCGCGATTATTTAAGAGTGTTGCTCAACAAGTATTCGGGACATCGTCTAAAAGTTGCTGAGGCTTTGGGCGTGAGTGAAAGAAATACTTATCGTTTATTAAAGAAACATGCGTTGTCTTAAGGTTTTATTTGTCGAATTCGCCTCTTGAGCGTAAAGTGATTGAATTATATGAATAACACCGAAAAATCTATTTCCATCAGTGCTGATGTGATGGATTCAAATGTTATTGGAGGCGGTTCGCATAATTCGCAGCATATTGAGCATCACGGCGTTTCAGCAGAATTGTTTGCTCAGTATGCCAATAAATACTGTTTTTAGATATAAATTATTTAGAATCAACATCTTAATGTTAATAAATAATTTTAGAAAGCAATATATTGAGGAAATTTGGGCAAAACACACTTCAGAGAATGCTTACATTTTTTATTTTGCTACAAAAGGAATTCATCAATACAGTCCACCATTTAGCACGATCACTCTGTCCACTTTCCCCAATCAACTTATAACCAACAATCGCCTTGATGTATAATATGCTGATTCTCATTTTAGCCATCGCTGTATCGACATGAAATTGATTGATTTTGAAGTAGGTGTAGATAAACCCTTTTTTCTGATCGCAGGTTCTTGCGTGATTGAATCTGAACAAATGACGTTAGATATTGCAGGTCATTTAAAAGAAATCACTCAACAACTTGGAATTCCCTTTATTTATAAATCCTCTTTTGATAAAGCAAACCGCTCCTCACACGATAGCTTTCGCGGCTTAGGGGTGGAAAAAGGCTTGAAAATCCTCCAAACCGTTAAACAACAAATCCAAGTACCCATTCTGACTGATGTACACGAAGACACACCGTTGGCAGAAGTCGCGAGCGTAGTGGATGTTCTGCAAACCCCTGCTTTTCTATGTCGTCAAACTAATTTCATCCAAAACGTGGCTAAACAAGGTTTACCTGTCAATATTAAAAAAGGGCAATTTCTCGCACCTTGGGATATGGTCAACGTGGTGAATAAAGCCAAAGCAGTTGGTAATCAACAGATTATGGTTTGTGAACGCGGCGTTTCATTTGGATATAACAACTTGGTTTCTGATATGCGCTCATTGATGATTATGCGAGAAACGGGCTGTCCTGTGGTTTATGATGCAACCCATTCGGTGCAATTACCGGGCGGACAAGGCACATCATCAGGCGGTCAACGCGAATTTGTCCCTGCATTGGCGCGAGCTGCGGTTGCTGTTGGTATTTCAGGTTTATTTATGGAAACGCATCCCAATCCAGAGAAAGCTTTGAGTGATGGCGCGAATTCTGTTCCTTTAGCGGAAATGGCGAATTTATTAAGTCAATTAAAACAAATCGATGAGATTAACAATTAACAATTAACAATTAACAATTAACAATTAACAATTAACAATTAACAATTATAAATGGCAGTAAACAATGGATACATTAACAATTCCTAAAAATTTTTAAAAGTTATTATTAACGCCAATCTGATTAAAGAGTAAAATGAGTCCATAAGTAGCAATTAGTAATTGATAATTGTTAATTGAATTAACCAAGGAGAAAACGATGTCGGAAATTATTGAAATTT
>JAYQWJ020000321.1:0-1600 GCA_035829175.2 Candidatus Albibeggiatoa psychrophila | reverse complement strand
ATTAAATCACTAATCCATTCACCTTTATTAACAGAATGCCCAGAATAAGGCGGATTACCCACAATCACCATTACAGGAATATCTTGTTTAATTTCACTAGCGGCTTTCCCTTCATTCAACAACCACTGTGCAAACGGTAAAGACGGAGTATCACCCTTTTCAAACACATTTTCTAAACTATTCGTCAAAAAAATCCGCAAACGCTCCGCACTGGCAAAATCATAACCCTTCTCTTGCAACGATAAACCCAACTTCATATGAGCCACCGTATACGGCGCAATCAACAACTCAAACCCATGCAAACGCGGCAACAAATGCGTATGTACATAATCCGACCACATGCCCTTTATGCGTGAAAACTTTTCATAAATCTTATCAACCACCGCATACAAAAACGTGCCTGTTCCCGTTGCGGGGTCTAAAATTTGTACTCGATGTCGCTGCTCCCCATTAATATCCAACATCGAATTATCTGCCAACCCGTCTTTTAACTTAAACTGCTGTTTCAAAACCAAATCCACCGAACGCACGATATACGACACAACAGGCTCAGGCGTATAATAAACCCCCCGAGTCTCACGTAATTTCGGATTATAATGTTTTAAAAAAGTCTCATAAAAATGCACAACGGGGTCTTCTTGTTTTGTACGCTTACCAAAATCTTTTAAAATCGCAGCAATATCCGCCCGTCTCAATACCTCAGTTAAATTTTCCACCGCCCACACCAATCTATCATCTAAATCAGTACCTGCTATCTCATTGAATAATTTACGTAAAAAAGGATTTGTCTTAGGCAAACAATGAGCGGCAGTCTCTCGAATAAATATTTTATCCACAGATATATGACATCGCGCAGCAAATAAGCCATAACACACCGTTTGTGCATACATATCAGCAAATTGTTCAGGCTGTAAACCATCGATTAATACTTGTCTAAACCCATCTAACTGCCCATGCAACACCCCATCCTTATCTTCATTTTCATAAGCCTTCAACACCACACTATTAATTAACTGTGCAATACTCGCCATCCGCTGCGCCAAGTCATCAGGATTATTAAGCGTCACAACAAACGTACTGACAAACTGTTCAATTAATTGCTTAAATAACTCAAAATCCGTTTCATTAGCGATCAACTTATTATTCTTATCAACAGTTGCTAATGTGATTTTTAGCTCTTTACGCTCCTCAGCTTCTACAAACCAACGGAAACTTAAATAATCAGTCAAAATCAAATTATTCAACGCAGGCAAATAACGTTTTAACTGCTCTGTTTTCAAGGTTTTATCTAATGAAATGCCAATGTCTTTTGCCTCTATATAACCCACTGGCACATTACCTTTCTTCTGCAACACCACGAAATCGGGCGAACCACAAGCAATCCGTGTTGGCTCATTAACCGCATTAACTTTGGGCGCAAGCGTCTCAATCAATAGCTCAAGTGCGGCACGGTGTGTATGTTCTTTAGCTTGACCTGTATTGAGATTAGTTTGAATTGTATTAAGATAAGTTTGTATAGGATTTGTCATTATTTATTCCAGAAACGCATAATCAATCCCTCATGAAAAAATTTATGTTGCAGTTAGTGTATGTCCAAAAA
>JAYQWJ020000320.1:0-5422 GCA_035829175.2 Candidatus Albibeggiatoa psychrophila | reverse complement strand
GTTTGCTCTGTAAACTCAAACATGCTAAACCCGCTCATTCTCTTTTTCGTTATGGTTTAGATTATATCACTCGCCTCTTTCTTACACCGTTGACTCTGAACCCATTCCGTTATTTCTTAAGTTATATTAATTTTTCTTATGAGATAGAAACCTAGTTAATGTCATCTATTGAAATACAATCTTCAGAATAACCGCTTTTTCCAGTGACTTATTCAACTGAAAAGCATTACAATAGCGCATAATTTCACTTGATTAGGTTATCTAACTTTTATGAGTAACCCAACTGAAGACTCTAAACTGCCTAGTATGCAACATATTCAACGCTACATCGTAACGGGTATTTTGACCGCAATTCCGATTGCAATGACCATTTTTGTGTTTCAATTTTTGCTTGCCATTTTGTCTCAAGTCGGCACACCGATGATTAACTTTATATCCGAAACGATTGAAACCAATTACCCTGCGTTTTATCAATCAATCTGGATAACCGCATTAGACCCTTCGTGGGCATCGTTACTGACATTTTCTTTATCCATTGTGCTTGCTTTAATTTCTCTATATCTATTAGGTTGGGGCACGTCTAATTTTATTGGTAGAACATTACTCGCAGCGATTGACTCATTGATGCAGCGTATTCCTGTAATTGAAATGGTTTATGGGGCTATAAAAAAATTGGTTTCATCTTTACAGCAACAACCTACTGATGTGCAACGCGTTGTTTTGATTGAATTTCCAACCAAGAATATGAAAGTAGTTGGTTTTGTAACCCGAACCTTAACCGATAGTATTACAGGACAAAAACTCGCAGCGGTTTATGTGCCCACAACCCCAAATCCTACATCAGGTTATTTGGAAATCGTGCCTTTGGAAAATGTGACTTCAACAGATTGGACGATGGATGAAGCGATGACATTTATTATTTCGGGCGGTGCAGTTGCCCCAGATACAATGTTTTACAGCCAAGGGGTGGATTTCTCAAAAACAGAAAAATAAAGAAAAAGCAGAAAAAAATAAACCCATATCATTCTTCTTTTAGCTGAAATAATTGACGAGTCATGCTGATGATTTCGCTGCGTCCTTCATAACTGGCTTGACGCAATTGGCTACAAGGAGAATGAATTAATTTATTGCCCAAAGTATGCGCCATATATTCAATCACTTCATGCGCTGGTTTACCGTTATCCAACATCCGTTTAGCCTTATTGACTAGCTGCTGTTGAGTGTGTTGAGTTTGTTCACGTAAATCTCGAATCGTATTCACCGCATCCAAGGATTTTATCCAACCCATAAAATGCGAAACTTGGGTTTCAATAATTTCCTCAGCTTGACGGGCGGCTTGTTCACGAGAGCGTAAATTTTCTTGAATCACTTCGTTTAAATCATCCACCGTATACAAATATACATCAGGCAAATCACCGACATCGGCTGCAATATCGCGTGGGACAGCAATATCAACCATAAAAATAGGTTTGTGTTTGCGGATTTTAATTGCCGCTTTCACCATTTCTTTAGTCAAAATAGGCGTGGGACTGGCGGTTGATGCAATCACAATATCCGCTTCTGCCAAGTGCATCGGAATTTCTTCTAAAGTAATCGCATAACCTGCAAATTCTTTGGCTAATGTCCTCGCCCGCTCAACGGTACGATTGGCGACAATCATCCGATTTAATTGATTTTCAGACAAATGCCGTGCCGCTAATTCTATCGTTTCACCCGCGCCAAGCAATAATGCGGTACTTTTATTTAATTCACCAAAAATTTGTTGGGCTAAACGCACTGCGGCAAATGCAACTGACACGGGACTTGAGCCAATCGCAGTATCGGTACGGACTTGTTTTGCCACGGAAAAGCTATATTCAAAAGCCTTGGTTAATAATCGCTTAATCGTTTTAGCTTTGCGTGAGGTTTGATATGAATTTTTTAATTGTCCTAAAATCTGCGGCTCGCCCAAAACCATTGAATCAAGACCACAGGCGACTCGCAATAAATGATAAATCGCTTGCTGGGTATCGGCATAAATGTATAAATGCTTGCGTAGTGTGTCTGGCTGCAGATGATGGTATTGACACAGCCAATTAATAATCTGTTCAACTTGAGCTAATTCAGCATGACAATATAATTCAGTCCGATTACAAGTCGAGACTATCACCACTTCTGAGGCAATTTCACGCTCGATAATTTCGTGCAACGCATGAGTGATACGTTCAGGAGAAAAGGTAACTTGTTCACGGATGGCAACAGGGGCTGTGGTGTGATTGAGGCCAATTGCAATTAATTGCATGGAATTTCCATTCATTCAGTCATTTTTCAATAAAACAAGCATTGTGCGAAAATCTGCATCGAAATACAAGATTTATTTAAAATGCGAATTCAGAACATTAACTCCTTCCGCTTCCAACATGTGTACCAAACGAATCAAAGGTAAACCAATCACCGCCGTTGGATCACTGCCAATCATCCGTTCTAATAAGGCAATACCTAAACCCTCCGACTTGAAACTACCAGAACAATTATAGGGTTTATCATGTTGTAAGTAATTTTCAATTTGGTCTGGGCTTAATTGTCGAAATTTGACCCCAAAGCGAACAATATCGACTTGAATTTTACGGGTTTCAGTATTGAGCAAACAGAGTCCTGTTAAGAAATCAACTTGTTTACCACTCATTGCTGAAAGCTGTTTTACGGCATTATCATGATGATGCGGCTTGGTTAAAATCATTTCTCCAATCACCGCGACTTGGTCTGAGCCAATAACCAGCGCATTGGGATATAAGGTTTGAGCCGCTCTTGCTTTCAATTCAGCCAAACGTTGTACTAAATTTGTTGCTGATTCATTGGGTAATTGGGTTTCATCAACTTGGGGTGAAAAAGTATCAAACGGCAGATGTAAACGACTTAAAACCGTTTTGCGATAAGGTGATGATGAAGCCAAAATCAATTGATGTGGACAAGTAACAGCTTGATTATGATGAATAATAGTCATGGATAGGTTCGCTAGAGATTTCAATCAAAAAACCGTTTATGATAGGCAGCTTAAATTTTCTGTCAAGGTTTCATTATTTCAATGTTTCATAATTTCATTGTCCAATTGCTTCATGAATTGAAGATGGCTTTAAGCACGTTGCTATTAATGATAAAAATACTATTTACGATGTTGATTTGCCTGAATAAAGTTCATAAAATTGTAGTTTATTTTACAATTACGCAATCCAATATACTTGAAAAGCTGTACTAGTGTTAGAATACTGAACTGAATAAAGTGTTTATAAAAAAAGGAAAGAAGGTGTGGTACAGAAAAAAATTTGTATGATTGGTGATTTTGCTGTAGGTAAAACCAGTTTAGTGGCACGTTTTGTCCGTCAAACCTTTTCTGATAAATACCTCACTACTGTTGGGGTTAAAATTGACACTAAAATTGTAAATGTCGCCGAGCAGCAAGTAAAACTTATATTATGGGACATCGCAGGAGCTGATTCATTTACCACTACCACAGCTTCTTACCTACGTGGTGCAACAGGATACTTCTTAATCGTAGATGGCACACGCCGTCCAACTTGGGAATCTGCTTTAAAATTGAAACAAGCAGTTACTGAACAAATAGGCGAAAAACCATTTGTAATATTACTCAACAAAGCTGACTTAACAGATGAGTGGGAAATTGAAGACCAATTAATCACCGCTCAGGAACAAGAGGGTTGGAAAATTCTGAGAACCAGTGCAAGAACGGGTGAGAATGTTGAAGCCGCGTTTACGGAACTTGCTACAAAATTAATATCATAAGCAGGCTAGAGGAATTTAAATATGTCAACTCTTTCAACTCTCCCTCTCAGTATTATTAAATATATCCGTTCTATGTGGATGGCAGAAATGCTCATGACTTATCTTCACGTAGACAAACAAGGTTTATTGATGAATTGGGGAGGACATCCGCGTTATTACGGTTTAACAAATTTAAAAACAAGTGTCGCCGTCAATGAACAAATTGTATTTTTAGAAGGTTTGTTACCTGTTGAACATGCACAAGTTATCGAATTTATTTGTATGGAAAATGGACGTTGCGCCCACGCTCATCTTGTACCTTGTGATAGCGGTACTTGGATATTATTGCTAGATGCCACGACGGAACATCATCGCCAACAAAAATTACAACAACAACTAAATGAATTGAGCATTTTGACTTATCGCCAGAGCCAAGTTGTGCAAAAACTGGAAATCGCCCGTGAAGCGTTGGTAGACGATAAAGTACAATTAGAAAAAATCAGCAATTTAAAATCACGCTTTATTGCAGGCTTATCACATGAATTGCGCACGCCACTGTCTTCTATTGTTGGTTATACCCAATTATTAGATGAAGCAACTCAAAATGATGAACAGGAAACTCGCTATTTATCGAATGTCAAAAATAGTGCAAACCATCTCTTATCTTTGATTGATACCTTGCTTGAGCAAACTCGAATTGAAAATGGCAAAGTCAGCTTACACCCAACTCAAACTGATTTAAGCGAATTGTGCAATAATATTAAAGGTTTGTTTTTTCCAGTAGCGCAAGATAAAAAACTAGAATTCCGTGTATTGCCCAAGAATGTTTTTCCGCGAGTTGTCATGGTAGATGAAGTACGATTACGTCAAATTTTGATTAATCTTATCAACAATGCCTTGAAATTCACTGAGCAAGGTCATGTTCATTTAGAAACAGAATGGAAAGATAATAAATTTCACTTTACAGTTAAAGATACGGGTCAAGGCATTCCACAAGAACAGCTTGAGCACATTTTTACTGCATTTCATCAAGTTGATGTTGATTCATCTGTTGGCGCAGGTTTGGGTCTTGCGATTAGTTATAATCTTGCACAACGAATGCAAGGCGAGTTAACAGTGGAATCTACAGTGGGAGAAGGGTCTACTTTTAGAGGATTTATCCAAGCCCCTTTAAGTTGTATCGATCAATATGAATCAGATGGCGCGGCTTCAATCATTGCAAAACAGGCAAAAAATCATACAACTCAAAAAATAACTGTTCTGTTAGCAGAAGATAGCATTTATCTCAGCACCTTGATGGAAGTTTATTTAGAAGATGCGGGACATACGGTGCTTAAAGCCAGTAATGGTTTAGAAGTCTTGAGTTTATTAGAGCAACATGATCCTGAAATTTTAGTGATGGATATGCACATGCCAGCCTTAGATGGTTATAAAACCACGCAACAATTAAGAGAGCAAGGTTTTGCTAAACCTATTATCGCAATTTCTGCATCAACGCTACCTAAAGACCATGATTTTGCATTAGAAATTGGTTGTCAGGCGTATTTAACCAAGCCAATTCAAGCGGATACCTTGTTAGAAATCATTGACAAAGTCTTAGGCTAAATAGTGAATGAAGATTGTCTGGACTGTAGAAAAAAATAGGATGTTGGCATAATTGTAT